>PCWU01000120.1:2787-3301 GCA_002787455.1 Gallionellaceae bacterium CG11_big_fil_rev_8_21_14_0_20_60_62
CGGCTTGATCTCTTCCCACTGGTATTTTTCCAGCGAGGCGACGTCGATCTCGTTGTCAAAGTGGCCGATGTTGCAGACGATGGCGTTGTTCTTCATCGCCGCCATGTGGTCATGGGTGATGACGTGGAAGTTGCCCGTTGTCGTCACGAAGATGTCGGCCTTGTCGGCGGCGTATTCCATGGTGACCACGCGGTAGCCTTCCATCGCGGCCTGCAGCGCGCAGATCGGGTCGATCTCGGTGACCCACACCTGTGCCGACAGCGCGCGCATGGCCTGTGCCGACCCCTTGCCCACGTCGCCGTATCCGGCGATGACAGCGATCTTGCCCGCAATCATCACGTCGGTGGCGCGCTTGACGCCGTCCACCAGCGATTCGCGGCAGCCGTAGAGGTTGTCGAACTTGGACTTGGTGACGGAGTCGTTGACGTTGATGGCAGGGAACTTGAGTTCGCCGCGTTCATGCATCTGGTACAAACGGTGCACGCCGGTGGTGGTCTCTTCGGTCACGCCCTTG
>PCWU01000114.1:0-2579 GCA_002787455.1 Gallionellaceae bacterium CG11_big_fil_rev_8_21_14_0_20_60_62
TGGTGCGGCTCCATGTTCCGGCTGGCTTCGAGAGTCTCGATCAGCTTTGGGCTTTCGCCGTAGCGCACGATGACGGCGGTCTGGCCTTCTTCCTTGATCAGCCGGAATTTTTTGGCAGCGGTGCGGAAGTTGAATTCGGCTCTTCTCGCCTCGGCCTGGTTGTGCATATCCAGCAGGCCGATGATGCCTTCTTCGTCCAGGCTGTTGAGGCTGGCGTAGTAGTGACGGAAATAAGCCGTGCCATACGCCAGCGATGTTCGCCCAATCGCTGGAGCCAAAATTAGCGGCGAAATCGGCAGCCATCGCAGCTACGCCACGCAGATGTTCATCCAACTGGTGTTCATGCCACTCACCATTTTCGTCTTGACGGACATGGGCAAGGGGTTTGTTATTGGACTTGTCGCTCACATATTCCATGCTAACACCCTCACTGTCTCAAAACGTGAGCCTGCCGCCAGTCCTTTTTACGACAACCCCAGCCTCTCCTGCAACTCGGCAATAATGGCAGGATCGAGCGGCGGTGTATTCTGTTTGCCCCTTTGTTCAAACTCCATCAGCAGCGCCTCAACCATTTCTTTGCCGTCTTGGGTTTTGACGGCCTGCAGCGGGGTTTTGTTTTTCAGGATGGGGATTTTTTGGTTGATCCAGTCGCGGTAATACTGGCGCAGATATTCGGCTATTTGTACCTGGACTTCCGGCTGGTTGTTCAATTCATCCTGTTCTTTTTGGCGTTGCTTTGCCTGTGCCGAACCTTCTTCTTTTTTCAACTGGGCAAACATGGCCTGCGGCGATTCGATCACGGTGGTTTTGTAGCGCGCCTTGCCGGGCAATAATTCTTCCATGAGTTTCTTGAATTTTTGCGCGCGGTTTTCGGAGTTGACCTCGGCGGTGAGCGTTGCGCCTTCGATGCGAAGATGGCCGAGGATAGTGTTGTTCCAGTTTTTGTGCTTCTTGTTGCATGGCTTTTCCCAGGTGAATTCGATCTTGCACAGATCGCCCGCCGGGTCGAATTCCGCACCGGTGAGAATGCTTTCATCGTCCTCGGTCAGGTTGAGTTGGCGGAGGGCGTCGAGCGCTTCGCGCGGCGAACATGCGAGATCGTAGATCAGTTTGTGAAGCAGCAGCGGGTCGCCGTCGGTGTTTTGCAGTTGCGGCATGGCCGGATTGAGCAGGCGGGCGGTGATGTCATGGTAGATGCCCAGCATTTCGTAAATGTATTCTTTGAGCAGTTCCGGTGTGAGCGGCAGTTTGCGGCGATTGATTTTTTTGCGCAGGTCGAGGATGGCGCTTTTCTCTGTGGGTGGAAACATCACCGGCGCGCAGGCTTCCAGCATCGTCACCTGATCTATACGTGCCAACTTGGCAAACATGATGTCGCCAACCTGTGTTTGTTGCGAACCGGAATGTTCGGTCACCTCCGTATCCTCGCCGGTGAAGATATCGCGCAAGGTAAAGCCCGTTCCGGGGCGCACCGAAAGGACGTCATAAAAGCTGAATGGCGCTATGCAGCACTGTTCCATGTAGCGGACGCGAAGCGGATCAAGATGCCGACCTTTCTTGTCCAGGTACGCCCGCGCCAAGGTGCGACCGTCCAGCGCTTCACGTTTCACTGAAGTTTCGAGCGGGGCGGGCACCCAGTCGTAAAAGAACCAGGGCATGAAGATCGGCATGTGCGGCGTGTCGGGGGCGAATGGCTCGTCGTCAAAAGGCATGAATTCGTCCCATGCCTCCAGCAAGGCTTCCTGCCCGAAATGGCTGCTGCCAAAATTGAGCAGTTGCGCGGGCGAGCCTTCAATCGCGCGGCGTATCCTGCGCCAGAGAAAATCATCTTCGGGCTGTACCTGTTCTGTTTTCAAACAGCATTGCTTGTATTTTTTCCCGCTGCCACAGGGGCAGGGGTCGTTGCGTCCTGGTTTCATTTTTTCGCCTTTCGTTTCAGATATTGCTCCGCGCCACGCCGCAATTGTGAAGCAACTTCATCGCGCAATGTTTGCGGTTCGAGCACCTCGACTTCTGCCCCATGCTTGAGTATGTCCATCACCAGTTCGCTCGGGTCGGAGAAAGGGATGCGCAGTTCATAGCTGCCATCTCCAAGTAAAAGGCTTTGTTGTTGCGGGTGCCATTGTTCTTCCGCCACCCAGCGGGCGCGTCCGGGGGTGAATCGCAATAAGGCTGTGTGTTTGGGTTTGCCCGCGAAGATGCCGTAGCTGGAGGCGAAGTGCGCGTCCAGTTCCTTTTCGGCGATGTCTTTGGCGCGCTTTCCCAGCACCTTCGCCTCGCGCAAGCGGTCCACGGCAAAGCTGCGCAGGCCGTTGCGCTGATGGCACCAGGCGTCCAGATACCAGTTGTCGCGGTAATGGGTAAGGCGTTGCGGCGAGATTTCGCGTTGGGTTTTTGTGTCGCTGCTGCGGCTGTGGTAACGAATGGCGAGGCGCCTGCGTTGCAGCAGCGCGCCGGCCACGGTTTGGAAGTGTTCGCCGGAGGTGTTGCGTCCGGCCATGCGCAGGATGCGCACGCGCTTGGCGATTTCGCTCCCGTCCAATTGTGCTGAAGTAAGGAGCTTTTCGATGCGCGTTTTT
>PCWU01000114.1:2608-3020 GCA_002787455.1 Gallionellaceae bacterium CG11_big_fil_rev_8_21_14_0_20_60_62
GTTGCGCTTGTTCGAGCAGTTGCTGGGTGGTGAGCAAGGCATGCAGTTCGGCGGCGTTGAACCAGACACCGGGCAACTCGAAAGCTTGGCCATCCCGCGTGTCGTAGTAGTAGCCGTTGCGTTCGCGGTCGTATTCAAGCGGTGCATTGAAATAGAGCCGCATCTCCTGAATGATGCGGTTGACCGTGGCGCGTGAACATTCGAGCTTTTCCTGCAATACCTGATGCGCTACCGGCAAGTGATGCGCTGCAATGATCTGATGAAGCTTGTAGATGCGTTGCAGGCGATCCATGGTTTTTGTAGTGTCTACAGCAGCACCAGGTTATCCCGATGGATCAGTTCCGGCTCGTCGATATAGCCAAGAATGGCTTCGATTTCGTTGCTGGGTTTGCGGGCGATGAGGCGTGCTTCG
>PCWU01000146.1 GCA_002787455.1 Gallionellaceae bacterium CG11_big_fil_rev_8_21_14_0_20_60_62
GGGTTCGCTGGAAGAGTTGCGGCTACTGATTAAAAAAAAGCCGGATCTACTGATTGTTGATCTGCGCATGCAGCCGATGGACGGCATCACGATGATCGAGGAATTGCGCAAAGAGGGATGCAACCTGCCCGCCCTGATACTAACCATGAGCGATTCCGAATCGGATCTAAGCAAGGCCATCCGTGCCGGGGTGCGCGGTTATCTGCTCAAAGACATGGCGCCGGAAGAAGTGGTTGAAGCCATCAAGCGGGTTGCCGCCGGAGAGTTGGTAGTGGCCCCGTCGATGACCGTAAAAATGATCGAGCTGCTCAAAGGCGATTCGCCCGAACAAGAAGCAAAGAACTCCCTCAAGTTGCTAACCGAGCGCGAACGCGAGATTCTGCAACTCTTATCCCGCGGCGAAAGCAATAAAGGCATCGCGCTTTCACTGCATATCAGCTATGACACGGTCAAACAACACGTCAGACATATTCTAAATAAACTCAACCTGTCTTCCCGCGTCAAGGCGGCTGTGCTGTTTGCAAAAGAACACGGCGACGACAACTATCCTCCAAAATAACCCGCACGGGTTATCCGATTCAACCAATGTGGTTATAGACAGCATGGCGGAAGATTGCGCCTAATGCTCCCGGTACGAGGTTCGGACAACCCGTCAATATTTATGTGAAAAAAAGGGAAATTATGGCGCACGTGGTGATTATGGGAGCCGGTGTCGGCGGCATGCCGGCCGCTTATGAAATGCGGGAAAAATTGGACAAGCAACACAAAGTGACGATTGTTTCCGACCGCGAAACTTTCCAGTTCACGCCTTCCAATCCATGGGCTGCGGTCAAATGGCGCGAGCGCAAACACGTCGAATTTCCGATGCGCAGCTATCTCGAGCGCAAGGGGATTCATTTTAATTCAAGCGGGGTCAAACGCGTCCATCCCGAGCAGAACCGGCTTGAATTGGGCGATGGTGCGCGCCTTGATTACGATTATCTGGTAATTGCCACCGGTCCAAAACTGGCCTTTGATGAAGTCGAAGGGTTGGGGCCGCACGGCGGCTTCACCCATTCGGTATGCACCCTCGATCATGCAATGAAGTCGCATGACGAATGGGAACATTTTTGCCGGAACCCCGGACCTATCGTGGTTGGCGCGGTACAAGGCGCCTCCTGTTTTGGCCCGGCCTACGAATATGCCTTCATCATGGAAACCGATTTGCGCAGACGCAAGATCCGCGACAAGGTGCCGATGACCTTTGTGACTTCGGAGCCTTATATCGGCCATCTGGGACTGGGCGGCGTGGGCGATTCAAAGGGTATTCTGGAGTCGGCTATGCGCGACAAACATATCAAGTGGATCTGCAATGCGAAGGTGACCAAGGTCGAGGACGGCAAGATGCACGTTACCGAATACGACGAGCTTGGCCAGGAAAAGAAAAAACACGAGTTGCCGTTCAACTACAGCATGATGCTGCCCTCCTTCAAGGGAATTGATGCGGTATTCGGCATCGAAGGGCTGGTTCAGGCGCGCGGCTTCGTCACGGTTGACAAGCATCAGCGCAACCAAAAATACAAGAATATTTTTGCCATCGGCGTATGTGTCGCGATCCCCCCGGTCGAGGCCACCCCGGTACCGGTCGGCACCCCCAAGACCGGTTACATGATCGAATCGATGGTGACCGCCACCGTGCACAACATTCACGCCGACCTCACCGGCCAGACCGCCAATCAGGAAGCCACCTGGAATGCAGTTTGCCTGGCTGATTTCGGCGAAAGCGGTGTGGCGTTTGTGGCGATTCCACAAATCCCGCCGCGCAATGTCAACTGGTTCTCCGAGGGGAAATGGGTTCATCTGGCCAAGGTGGCATTCGAGAAATATTTCATTCGGAAGATGAAAAAAGGGGGCTCCGAGCCATTTTATGAGGGCAGCATCATGAAGATGCTGGGAATTGAAAAGCTCAAATAGGTCTGTCGCGCCGCCCGCCAAAAAAACCCCGCTTTGACGGGGTTTTTTTGCAATACAGAGAATTCATCCGGCGATGAATTTCAGCCGGGACTTTCTTTCGGCGCGTATTTATCGGCCACATAAGCATCCACGATCTGCTGGAATTCGCGCGCAATATGCTCGCCGCGCAGAGTCACCGTTTTTTCTCCATCCACATACACAGGGGCCGCAGGCGACTCGCCGGTACCCGGCAAGCTGATACCGATATTTGCCAGTTTGCTTTCTCCCGGGCCGTTGACGATGCAGCCCATCACCGCCACGGTCATATTCTCCACGCCGTCATATTGAGCCCGCCACAGCGGCATTTGTGCGCGCAGGTAGGTCTGAATGTCCTGCGCCAATTCCTGGAATACCGTGCTGGTGGTGCGGCCGCAGCCGGGACAGGCGGTCACCATCGGGGCGAAAGCGCGCAGCCCCATGGTCTGCAAAATCTCCTGCGCCACCAAAACTTCTTCCGTTCGCGCCCCCCCGGGGGCGGGGGTGAGAGAGACGCGAATGGTGTCGCCGATTCCCTGTTGCAACAGCACTGCAAGCGCGGCGGCGGAAGCCACGATTCCTTTCGATCCCATGCCCGCCTCGGTCAATCCAAGATGCAGGGCGTAGTCGCAGCGTTGCGCGAGCTCGCCATACACCGCGATCAGATCCTGCACATCGCTCACCTTGCAGGAAAGTACGATGCGGTCATGCGGCAGGCCTAATTCCTCGGCACGCTGGGCCGAATTCAGCGCGGATACAATCAGCGCTTCGCGGGTGATCGCCCCGGCATCGCGGGGCTGCTCCAGCCGCGCATTCTGGTCCATCATGCGCACGATCAGTTCCTGGTCCAGACTGCCCCAGTTGACCCCGATGCGCACCGGCTTGCCGTACTCGACTGCCGCGCCAATCATCATCGCAAACTGATCCTCGCCCTTGCGATTTTTGCCCACATTCCCCGGATTGATCCGGTACTTTGCCAGGGCCTGCGCGCACTCCGGATAATCGGTGAGCAGGCGGTGGCCGTTGTAATGGAAATCCCCGATCAGCGGCACTTTGCATCCCAGCGCATCCAGACGACGCCGGATATGCGGCACTGCCGCTGCCGCGGCCGAAGTATTCACCGTGATGCGCACCAGTTCCGAGCCGGCTTGTGCCAGTTCGAGCACTTGTTGGGTGGTGCTGGTGATATCCTCGGTATCGGTGTTGGTCATCGATTGCACGACAACCGGCGCGTTGCTGCCGATCAGAATATGGTCAACCTGTACCTGTTGCGTGGCGCGGCGCGCGGGATGCGGGAAACTCATGCTCACTCCAATACTAGGCGGGCAACGCTGTCCGGCTTGAATCCGGACAGGTCAACCTCGCTCCCTTTGTAATACAGGCGCACAGCCCCAGCCCGGCCGAGGACAACCTGGTAAGGCTCGCGCCCGGAGCCGCCAATCCATTTCTCCCCGCCGGCATCGGTGATGCGCGAGATCAGTACTTCACCGTTGACATCCTTGATCTCCACCCAAGCCTGGTCGGTGTACACAATGTGAATCGGGCGTTTCATCAATTGTTCCAATGAAATGGAGGGTTTGGCTGTGGCTAAAATACCCTCCTGCGCAGCGGGGACCGCCGCCTTTGGGCTGGCGGCAGGGTTTTTCGGAAGGGCTGCCGGCGCCACCTCGCCAGCACTGCTGTCGATATCCCCCGCCACCGCCGAAGCCGCCTCCACAGCGGGTATCTCGGCGCTTGGCATCGGCACAGAAGTAATCGGAAAATCTGGAATATTCGGTTTATTCAACAAAAACAGCACCAATCCGAGGATCACAACCAATGCCCCCAGCAGCAGAAAACGATTCTTGCGCGCTGCGTCTCCGGCCGTGGGTAAGGGCTCTCCGCCGCCCTGCACATCGGTTACCTTAAAGTGGTGTTCGGTGTGGGTTTCTGTCTCGTTCAACAAAACATCCGGGTCAAGATTGACCATCCGCGCATAGCCGCGAATGAAACCGCGCAAAAAAGTGCCCTGCGGCAGATTGGCGGCATCATCGCTTTCCAGCGCTTCGACTTGGCGCGCACTGAATTTGACCCGGCCGGCAATTTCCTGCGCGCTCAAACCCATCGCTTCCCGCGCGGCGCGCAGGGTGGCACCCACGCTCAAGCGTGAGGGTGCGGCATCATCGGACATTGGTTCGGTTTGGCTCTCGCTCATCGGTCATTACTCTGCAAAAGTTGGGCTTGGGGAGAATCGGGAAATCGTTTGCGCAACTGCAAGGCAAAGCTGGCAGCAGAATTGCGATCCCCCACGAGTCGCTCGATACGCACCGCCAGCCACAACTGTTCGGCATCAAGCTCGCGCCCGGTTTTCAGCAGACGCAACAACCACGATTTTGCCAGCGCGGCATTGCCGTTGCTGTGCGCGACTTCCGCCATTCCGTGCAGTGCCTCCGGCATTTCGGGATGAAGGATTAGCGCGCGCTGCAAATTCGCTTCCGCCGTTTTTTGATCCCCCGCCTTATGCGCACAAATCCCCGCATTGGCGTAAGCCAGATCGGGCGTGCTGTATAGCGGGTCATTCAGGGCCGCCGTGAACTGCGGCAAAGAATCCCCGGGACGGCCGCGCTGGCACAGGAACCAGCCGTAGTTGTTATGTGCGCCGGCATTCCGCGGTTCAAGCTTGAGACTGCGCAGAAAATCGGCTTCCGCCTGTTTGTCTTCGCGCAGCGTCATGCGTACCAGACCGCGCATGTTGTAAGCGGGAGCATAGGAATCGTCAGCCTGCAGGGCGATGCCCAATTCCTGCAAGGCGACCGAATACTGGCCGCGCTCAAAATAGGAGGCGGCCAGTTCGGTGTGGATTTGCGCAATGCTGCGCGCGCGCTCGTCCGATATACCGGAACTGGCACAGCCGGCAAGCAGTGCGAGCAATACAATGATCGAATATTTGATTCCCGGGTTTGTCACTGCACCTCCACCAATCTGATCGTTCGTTTAGTCTTGTCCTGCACCTGCCCCGCCAGTTGTCCGCAGGCCGCGGCAATATCGTCACCGCGCACCTTGCGGATGGTGGTCACGATGTTTGCCTGCATCAGGGTGTCGCGAAAACGCTTTACCGTCTCCATGTCCGAACGCTGATATGGCGCCTGCGGGAAGGGATTAAACGGAATCAGGTTGAACTTGCACGGCACGTCATGCACCAGATTGACCAACTCGCGGGCATGCTGGAGGCCGTCGTTCACCCCGGCCAGCATCACATACTCAAAGGTGACAAAATCGCGCGGCGCTTTTTCCAGATAGCGCAGACAGGCTGCCATCAGTTCTTTCAACGGGTATTTCTGGTTGATCGGCACCAGCACATTGCGCAGCGCATCGTTCGGCGCATGCAGCGAGATCGCCAGCGCCACCGGACACTCGTCGCGCAGCCGGTCCATCGCCGGCACCACGCCCGAGGTCGACACCGTCACGCGGCGGCGCGACAGACCATAGCAATGATCGTCCAGCATCAGGCGCAAAGCGCTCACCGTGCTGTCGAAATTCAGCAGCGGCTCACCCATGCCCATCATCACCACGTTGGTGACCGGCCAGTTGCCGTGGCGGCCATGACTCGGTGCGGCGGAGTCGTCCGGTGCGGGAAGGACCGCCTGCGCCTCCTCCCGCAAACGGCCGCTAAGCGGTAACGTGTCGGAGTCGCGGTTCTTTCCCAGCTCGTGATTGGCCCACCACACCTGGCCGATGATCTCGGCGGTGGAGAGGTTGCGGTTGAAGCCCTGCTTGCCGGTGGAACAGAACGCGCAATCCAGCGCGCAGCCCGCCTGTGTCGAAACGCACAGCGTGCCCCTGCCCTCTTCCGGGATGAACACGGTCTCCACCGCATTGCCGGTGCCTACATCCAGCAGCCATTTGCGCGTCCCGTCGGAGGCGGTCTCTTCGCCCATCACTTTGGGCGTCCGGATACAGGCGAGTTGCTTCAGTTTGTCGCGCAGAGTGATCGCCAAATCGCTCATCGCGTCGAAATCCGACTCCCCGTTCTTGTATATCCAGCGCAGCACCTGCCTGGCGCGGAACGGCTTTTCACCGTGTTCCGCAAACCAGGCGGTCATCGCGGCCGGTTCAAGATCGAGGAGGTTTTGCTTCATCTGCTATCGCCTAGCGAGAGTAGACGTTCAGTGCCGGGAAGAAGTAAGCGATCTCCACCGCTGCGGTTTCAACCGCGTCGGAACCGTGCACCGCATTCGCGTCGATGCTGTCGGCGAAATCGGCGCGGATGGTGCCTTTATCGGCCTTCTTCGGATCGGTTGCGCCCATCAGGTCACGGTTCTTCAGAATTGCGCCTTCGCCTTCCAGCACCTGGATCATCACCGGGCCGGAAATCATGAAACTGACCAGATCGTTGAAGAAAGGACGTGCCTTGTGCACGGCGTAAAAGCCTTCGGCTTCAGCACGCGACAGCTGCACCATGCGGGCTGCAATAACCTTGAGGCCGTTGGTCTCGAAACGGGAATAAATCTTGCCGATAACGTTCTTCGCCACCGCGTCGGGTTTGATAATTGAAAGGGTGCGTTCAACAGCCATGCTTCTCTCCAAAATGAGATTAAATCAGAAAATTCTGAGGCCGCGATTCTAGCAGGGTTTGCCGGTGCTGTCGCAGGGCGGAGCGGGACGGAACAGGCAAAAAACAGTCCGCCGGAAGGCGGGCAAAAGCAGTTTAGTTGAACAATAAATCAGGCAGGAACAGGGCGATCTGCGGAATGTAGGTAACCATGGCAAGGAAGGTCAACAGCACCAGCAGCCAGGGCAAGGCGGCATGGGTCACTTGCACGATACTCATGTTGGTGATGCCGCTGGTGACAAACAGGTTCAGCCCCACCGGCGGGGTGACCATGCCGATCTCCATGTTGACCACCATGATGATCCCCAGATGGATCGGGTCGATGCCGAGCTGGGTGGCGATGGGGAAGAAGATCGGGGCGAGGATCAGGATGATGCCGGTCGGCTCCATGAAGTTGCCCGCCATCAGCAGGATGATGTTGACCACCAGCAGGAACATCCACGGCGCCATGCCGAAAGCCACGATATGTTCGGCGATGGTTTGCGGGATACGTTCGGTGGTCAGCACATGGGCGAACAGCATGGCGTTGGCAACGATGAACATCAGCATCACGGTGGTGCGGCTGGCCTCGACGAACACTTTAGGCAGGTTGTGAAACTTCAGGTCGCGGTAGATGAACACCGCCACGAACAGGGCATACACCGCCGACACGGCGGCCGCCTCGGTGGGTGTGAACACGCCACCGTAGATACCGCCCATGATGATGACCAGCAGTGCCAAGCCCCACAACGATTCACGGAACTTCCCGAACACTTCGCGCAATGGCGCGCGCGCCGTCGGTTCGATGTTCAACTTGCGCACGCGCCAATGCACCGCCACTGCCAGCATCAACCCGAGTAACAAACCCGGGATGACGCCCGCCATAAACATGCGCCCGACCGATACCTCGGTCACGGCGGCATACACCACCATCACAATGGACGGCGGAATCAGGATGCCCAGCGTGCCGGAGTTGCAGATCACCCCGGCGGCGAACGGTTGCGGATAGCCGTTGCGCACCATGCCGGCAATGACGATGGAGCCGACTGCCACCACCGTGGCCGGACTGGAACCGGATACCGCCGCGAACAGCATGCAGGCGAGGATGGAGGCGATGGCAAGACCGCCGCGCAGATGGCCGACCGCCGCGATGGCGAAATCGACCATGCGCCGCGCCACCCCGCCGGTGGACATCAGCGCCCCGGCCAGGATGAAGAACGGGATCGCCAGCAGGGTGTAATGCTCGCTGGTCTCGTACAATTTGATCGACAACGATGCCAGCGAATCCTGGGCAAAGAAAGCGATGGTGAGCAGGCTGGAGAGGCCCAGACAAATGGCGACCGGCATGCCGATCGCCATGAAGAAGAACAGACAGGAGAACAGGAACAGGGTATTCATTTGTTCTCCTCCATCGCCTTTAGTTTGAGAGCCTCTTCCACCTCGTCCGCCAGGTGCAGCCGGTCCGATTTGCCAGTGGCCAAGTTGTACAGGATAGGCAGGAAACGCAATACCAGCAAAGCAAAGCCAATCGGCAAAATGGCGCGCACTGTCCACATCGGGATCGCCATGTCTTCCAGTTCAATGCCGACCATCTTCATCTTCATCACATATTGCCAGGAGCCATAGATCACCATGCCGGCATAAACCAGGCACAACAGCACGGCGAGGATCGAAACGAGTCGGCGGATGCCCGGCGGGAATAGTTTGACCAGCGCGTCCACCCCGATATGCGCGCCAACCCGCACGCCGTAGGAGATGCCGATGAAGATCATGAAGGCGAACAGAACGGTGGTCAGTTCGACCGCCCAGGTGAAACCGGAATTGAAGACGTAGCGCATGACGAC
>PCWU01000134.1:0-8365 GCA_002787455.1 Gallionellaceae bacterium CG11_big_fil_rev_8_21_14_0_20_60_62
ACAGCATCTTCTCGAAATGCGGGATGTCCCAGACATCGTCCACGCTGTAGCGGCAGAAGCCGCCGCCGAGCTGGTCGTACAAACCGCCCAGTGCCATCTGTTGCAAAGTGAACAAGGCGGCGTGACGAGTCTGTGCGTCTTGTCCGGCATCAGCTTGCCGCAACAGCAAGTCCAGTTCAGCCGGATGCAGAAATTTTGGCGCACCGCCGAATCCGCCATGGACCGGATCGAAATCCGCCTTGAGTTGCTGCACTGCGGAGGTGAGGGGCGTGCTGTCAAGCGTGACGCCCGCGCTGTTCTTTTCCGGTTGCCAGGCGGCGAGGGCGGCGATGACGTGTTGCCCTTGCGCCGCCAGCTCGCCGCGTTTTTCGCGGTAGGCGGCAGACACGCGCACTAAAAGTTCGGGGAAGCCGGGCAAGCCATAGCGCGCCTGTTTGGGGAAATAGGTGCCGCTGTAGAACGGCGTGCCGTCCGGCGCAAGGAACATGGTCAGCGGCCAGCCGCCGCTACGGCGCGATAACAGGTAGTGCGCGTTCTGGTAGATCTGGTCGAGGTCGGGGCGCTCTTCCCTGTCCACTTTGATATTGATGAAGTGTTCGTTCATCACTGCGGCGACGTCAGCGTCCTCGAACGATTCGTGCGCCATGACATGGCACCAGTGGCAGGCGGAATAGCCGATGGAGAGCAGGATGGGTTTGTCCTGAGCGTGCGCAAGCTGCAGCGTTTCGGCAGTCCATGGATGCCAGTCCACCGGATTATCGGCGTGCTGGAGCAGGTAGGGGCTGGTTTCGTGGATGAGGTGGTTTGGCATCAGAGCAAGGGGATCAGGGCGTGGAAGATGTTTTGCATGATACGGGGTTGGGCGCTTGCGTCCGGGTGCAAATTGTCGGTCTGGAATTGTTCCGGGGTGATGCCGTCGAGCATGAAGGGCAGGCGCGCGACGCGATATTTTTTTGCCAGCACCGGATAGAGTGCTGCAAATTGCCGGGTGTAGTCCGGTCCGTAATTGGGCGGCAGGCGCATGCCGAGAAGGAGAACTTTGGCCTTGGCGCGCTGAATGAGCGCGATGATCTGCCCCAGATTGTGTTCTGTCGCGCTGAGCGGAGTGCCGCGCAGACCGTCGTTCGCGCCGAGTTCGAGGATGACGATGGCGGGGCGGTGCTGGCGCAACGCCTGGTCGATGCGGCGCAATCCGCCCGCCGTGGTTTCGCCGCTGAGGCTGGCGTTCACCACGGCGAACTGCGGATGGGTCCCGGCCAATTCGGATTGCAACAGATTGACCCACGAATCGGCGCGTGCAATGCCGTAGCCGGCTGATAAACTGTCGCCGAAGACGAGAATGTTTTGTGCGGCGCGGGCGTTGCCCGACAAGGCGAGCAACAAAAGACAAATCATGGCGGGGAGTTTCATGAGTGCAATTGTGCAGGCAGCAGGACTGGGCAAGCAAGTTTTAAGCGGCGATCAGCCGCTGGTTATTTTGCGCGATGTGAATTTTGCCGTGGCGGCGGGCGAGAGTCTGGCCATTGTTGGCGCTTCCGGTTCGGGCAAGTCCACTTTGCTGGGTTTGCTCGCCGGGCTGGATCTGCCGAGCAGCGGCAGCGTGCGCTTGACCGGGATTGATCTGTTCGCGCTGGACGAGGACGGGCGGGCGCGCTTGCGCGGCAAGCTGGCCGGTTTTATGTTTCAGTCTTTTCAATTGTTGCCGGCGCTGAATGCGCTGGAAAATGTCATGTTGCCGCTGGAGCTGGCGGGGGTGAAAGAGGCGCGGGAACGGGCGCTGCTGTCGTTGCGCCAGGTCGGCTTGGGGGCGCGCGCGCAACACCGGCCGCAGCATCTTTCCGGCGGCGAGCAGCAACGCGTGGCACTCGCGCGCGCATTTGTTACCCGCCCGAAGATTCTGTTTGCCGATGAGCCGACCGGCAATCTCGATGCCGCCACCGGCGCGCGGGTGATCGAACTTATCCTGGAGCTTAATCGCGCGCAGGGGACGACGCTGATACTGGTCACCCACGATAACGCGCTGGCACGGCGTTGCGCCAGGCAGTTGCGCCTCGAAGCGGGGAGTGTGGTGTCGTGAGCGCCGCCGCGCGCCCGCAATCCGTCGCGCCGGTGCTGGAACTGGAGCGTCTGGTGGTGCGCCTGCGTGGCGGGCCGCCCATCGTTGACGGCGTTTCCTTCCGGATTGATCCGGGCGAGACCTTTGCCCTGCTCGGCGAATCGGGTTGCGGCAAGTCGATGACCGCGCTCGCGCTGATGCGCCTGTTGCCGGACGGGGTGGCGCGCGAGGGCGGAACGGCGCGGATGGAAGGTCTGCAACTGTTCGAAATGAGCGAGCGCGAGATGTGCCGGGTACGCGGCGGGCGCATGGCGATGATTTTTCAGGAACCGGGCTTGAGCCTGAATCCGGTGATGACTGTCGGGCAGCAAATCACCGAAGGGCTGTCACTGCATCGTGCAGGTCGGGTTTCAACCCGACACTCGGATGTCGGGTTGAAACCCGACCTGCACCAACGCTGTATCGAGTTGCTGGATCAGGTTGGCATCCCCGATGCGGCGCGGCGCGCGAACGAATATCCGTTCCAGCTTTCCGGCGGGATGAAACAGCGCGTGATGATCGCCATGGCGCTGGCGGGCGATCCGCGCCTGCTCATCGCCGACGAGCCGACCACCGCGCTGGATGTGACGATCCAGGCGCAGGTGCTGCAACTGCTGCGCGAGACGCAGGAACAGAACGGCATGGCGCTGCTGCTGATTACACACGATCTCGGCGTGGTGGCGGAGAACGCGCACCGCGTCGGTGTGATGTATGCGGGACAGCTCGTCGAGCAGGCATCGCGCGCGCAGTTGTTCAGCCAGCCGCTGCATCCCTATACCCAAAAACTGTTTGCCGCCTTGCCGGGTGCCGCGCGCGCCGGGCAGACGTTGAGCGCGATTCCCGGCAATGTGCCGCCGCTGGGCAGCATCCAACAGGGATGCCGCTTCGCGCCTCGCTGCGACCGGGCGTGGGGGTTGTGCCGCGAGCAGACGCCGGAATGGACGGAGGTGGATGGAAAGGGAGTGAGGTGCCATCTATATGCCGCTGATGCGGCAGAAAGTGGGAAGGGTGAAGAGAGAAGGGCTGATGCGACACCGGGGGGGGCGCTTTCCCCCTTCTCCCTTTCTCCTTCTCTGTTGATTGTTGAAGACCTGCAAGTCCATTTCCCCATCCATAAAGGACTTCTGCAGCGCGTGGTGGGACAGGTGAAGGCGGTGGATGGCGTTTCCTTGTCCATTGCCGGGGGACGCACGCTGGCGCTGGTGGGGGAGTCGGGGTGCGGCAAGACCACGCTAGGCAAAGCCCTGTTGCGTCTGATTCCCGCCACGGCGGGCAGTGTGCGTTTCGCGGGAAATGAATTGATCGGCACGCGTGCTTCGCGCGCGGCGCTGCAGATGGTGTTTCAGGACCCGTATGCCTCGCTCAATCCGAAAATGCGCGTGGCGGAGATTTTGGAAGAAGGGATGAGCGCGCTCAACATCGGCGCCGATGGCGCGGCGCGCCAGGCGCATATCGACGAGTTGCTGGAGCGGGTTGGGCTGGCGCGCGACAGCAAATGGCGCTATCCGCACGAATTCTCCGGCGGCCAGCGCCAGCGCATCGCCATCGCGCGCGCGCTGGCGGTGTCGCCGCGCCTGCTGATTTGCGACGAACCAACCAGTGCGCTGGATGTATCGGTGCAGGCGCAGATATTAAATCTGCTCAAGTCTCTGCAAGATGAATTGGGGTTAAGTTATCTGTTCATCACGCACAATCTCGCGGTGGTGGAATATCTCGCGCACGAGGTGTGTGTGATGTATCTGGGGCGCATTGTCGAGCGCGGCAGCACGGCGGATGTGATGCGCGCGCCGCTGCATCCCTATACCCGGGCGCTGCTGTCTGCGGTGCCGCGCATCGACGGTGGGGGGCGCGTATATATCAAGCTCGAAGGAGACTTACCGTCGCCCGCCAACCCGCCTGCCGGCTGCCATTTTGCCCCGCGCTGCCCGCAAGCGATGGCGGTATGTGCAACAGATTATCCCGGCGTCAGCCAGGCGGGCGAGGAGGGTCATAGTGTGCATTGCCATCTTTATCCGCGCGCAACGATATGAATTGACAATCCGACAAGGTGGGCTTAAAAAGACAATGAAGCCGCAAGCCGTCCCAGAAGGCGCGCATCGTTGGCAATATCCGATTCACCAACCAAAAGGAGAGAATCATGAGCACCAAAACAGCAAGACACACTTTCGATGACAGCAAGGAAAAATTGGCACAGGATCTGCGTACCGTGGTTTCGGATACGGAAGATTTGTTGCGCGCCACCGCTGATCAGGCGGGCGAAAAAGCCGCATCCCTGCGCGAACGGGCACAGGCTAATCTGTCTGTTGCCAAGGCCAGGCTACAGGACACTGAACGCGCGATGATTGAACGCACCCGGGTCGCGGCCCAAGCCACCGATGAATATGTGCATGAGAATCCCTGGTATGCGGTCGGGGTTGCAGCCGGCGTCGGTTTGTTGCTGGGGATGCTGATCGGGCGCGGACGCTAGGACATGGCGGAAGGATCGGGGCTTTTCGCTTCCCTGAAACGGGTCGTTGCCGGTTTGCTGGGAATCGTTGCCTGCCGCGTGGAGTTGCTGGCCAACGAGTGGGAGGAAGAGCGACTGCGCCTTATTCAGGCGCTTTTCTTTGGACTGTTCGCGCTGTTTTTCCTGTGCATGGGCATCCTGTTCGTGGCGATTTTGATCGTGCTGTTCTACTGGCACGAACATCCGCTGTTGGCGGTGGCGTTGCTGGCGCTGGTGTTCTTTGCTTTTGCTGCTTTTTTTCTGCACCTGTCGCGCGGCAAACTGCAACAGAAAACCATGCCGTTTTCCTATACCTTGTCTGAGTTGAAAAAAGATCTCGACAGCTTGCGGGGCAACCATGAATAAACGCCTGTTTGCCGTGCGCCAGCGGCGCGGCGAGTTGCTCGGCATCATCGCCGCACAGCGCATGGAATTGGCGGAGTCGGCCAAGCCTTTGCAAAATGCGCTGGCCGTGGCGGATAAAGGGCGTGAAGTGCTGGCTTATCTGCGCCACCATCCGTTATGGCTGGGCGGCATTTCAGGATTGGTCATGTTGCGCTGGCGCAAGCTGTCCGGCTGGATCAAATGGGGCGGCTTACTGTGGCGGGGATATCGGATTTTCGCCGGAGCGAAGCACAAGCTGAACCGGGAAACCGTCCTTTAATCTCCCTTCTGTAGATACTGTCTTCCCTGTCAATCGATTTTGCCTAATTGTGCAGATAAGGTTTGCGTGTTTTGAGCACACCGAAGCACAGCTGCGCCAGCTTGCGCATCGAGGCGCCGAGCGCAGACATCTTGGACTTGCCACGGGCGAGCAAGCGTTCATAGACGGCCTTGACGTGCGGATTATGGCTCGTCGCCACCACAGCGGCCATGTACACAACAGAGCACGGATGCGTGCAGGCCCGGCCTTGGAAAGCCTGGCACGCCCCAGCACCAAACTGCCCGACTGCCGTTCCACCGGCACCAGCCCCAGATACGCCGCCAGTTGCTTGGCTGATTCGAAGTCATGGCATGCATGACCGAGAGCAGATTGCCGCCTACTTGCGGGCCGACCGCCGGAATGCTCTGGAACAGAGCCATATCGTCCTTGAGATCGGGATGCCGTTCAATGTGCTGTTCAATATCTTGTTGCAACTCGGCAAGCTGTTTGACCAGAAACTCGATGCTGCTTGCAAGGGATTGCCGTATCCGCTCCGGGGTGTTGGTCTTATTGGCCTTCTCTTGCCGGTTGCGCTCACGTTGCAGGTCTTGGGCGATGGCCTTGCGGCGGGATAGCGGCGCTTGCAGCATCCGCGCTTCCGGGGCGGGGGCTGCCCACCTTATTCACAGCAGTTTAGGGGCTCAATCCTTTAGCCCGATATGTCGGGTTGAACCTGACCTGCAACATCGCCTGTCGTGATGCACTACACTAGATTGCAGCCAACATCCCGAATCTGCCGGGCCTGACCGTCGCAAATAGAAAGTTACCCGTTATTTCCAACTCATCCTCCCGGTGTGGGAGGGCGCAAAGGTGAAAGGCGATTCGCGCTAACGGCTGTAGATTTCGCGGTCGCGTTTGGCCAGTGCGTGTTTGACTTTCCTGCCTGAGTTCCGTTGTTTTGACGCGCGTTGCGCGTTGAGTTTGCCCGAACTGCCGGGCAGGATGGTGAAGCGCTGGCCGATACGCAGGCGGTGGCTGTTTTTGTTCATCGCAAACAGGCTACGCTGGCTGACGCGAAATTTTTTGGCGATACCGGAAATCGTGTCGCCCTTGCGCACCACATAGACAAAACCCGCCATTTCCTGCACCGCGCCCGCATGCATGTTGAAGGGCGAGAATTCTTCGGAGGCTTCGTCTTCTGCCGACGGCACCAGCAGGGTTTGCCCGTTGCTTTGCATGGCATAACGCGACAAGCCGTTGGCCGAACGCAATTTCTCCAAATTAATATCGAAGCGTTTGGCAATCACCGCGAAAGTCTCGCCTTTTTTGCTTTCGTAGGCGCGCCAGGTCACCAGACGCTGGTCGCTTTTTTCCAGGTTGGCGCGAAAAACTTCCACCTTATCCACCGGTAACAGCAATACTTCGGCCTGGTTCTGCAAAATCACCGGGCGGTTGTGCCCCGGATTGAGCGACAGGAATTCTTCCATCGGAATTTCGGCCAGCTCGGCCGCGATCTTCACATCCATCGGTTGCGGCGGGGTGACGGCGGCAAAGTAGGGGTGATTCGGAATGACTTGCAAGGTTAATCCGTATTGGGCGGGATCGTTGACGATGCTTTTGATTGCCAGCAGTTTTGGCACGTAGTTCTGCGTTTCGCGCGGCATTTTCAGATGCGCGTAACCGGTCGGCTTGCCGCGCCGGCGGTTGCTTGCCTGCGCGCGCGCCACGGCATTCTCGCCCCAGTTGTAGGCGGCCAGGGCCAGATGCCAGTCACCAAACTGGTCGTGCAGTTTTTGCAGATAATCCAGCGCGCCGTTGGTGGCGCCGATGATGTCGCGGCGGCCGTCATACCACCAGTTCTGTTCCATGCCGAAATGTTTGCCGGTAGAGGGAATGAACTGCCAGATGCCGGATGCGCTGGCGACCGAATTGGCACCCGGATTGAACGCGCTTTCAATGATCGGCAGTAGCGCGATCTCGGCCGGCATGCCGCGCCGTTCCACTTCCTCAGTGATGTAAAACAGGTAACGGCTGGCGCGTTCGCTCATGCGCAGCACATAGTCGGGGTGACTGGCATACCACTTGGCGTGCCGTTTGATCAGCGGACTGTTCAGGTCGTTCATGCTGAAGCCGTTACGGATGCGTTGCCACACATCATCTTCCGCCAGCGCAGTCATTTCCGGATAGGCTTCTTCCTCAACGGCGACTTCCGGTGCCGGACTTTGCAGCACATATTCCGGAGCGACGATCATCGCTTCGCGAATCGGGGCCGGTGCCTGGGTTGGCACCGGAGTGGCGGCAATATCGGCCTGCGCCATTCCCGCCCATGCGGTGGTTAAAGTCTGCGCAATTAAAAACAGGGACAGCAACGCGATGCGTGCAATCCCTGTTGTTAATGCGTGATTAAAAGATGTGTTCAATGCATCAATCCCCGTTGGTATTTTTAAGACGCCAACAGTTTACCTCACAATCCATTGGGGTTTAATGCCTTCATCGAAAGACGTTCCCAATCATTTGATCACCTCTTTCAGTTGCTCAAGGATGGCCGGGTTTTCCAAAGTGGAGACATCCTGGGTGATTTCTTCGCCTTTGGCGAGTGCGCGCAGCAGGCGGCGCATGATTTTGCCGGAACGGGTTTTGGGCAGGTTTTCACCGAAGCGGATTTCGTCTGGCTTGGCAATCGGACCGATTTCCTTGGCGACCCAGTTTCGCAAATCTTCCACCAGTTTTTTGGCGGTGGCGGCATCTGCCGGACGCGAACCTTTGAGTACCACAAAGGCGACTACCGCTTCACCCTTGAGGTCGTGCGGTTTGCCGACCACAGCCGCCTCGGCGACCAGCGGATTGGCGACCAGTGCCGATTCGATTTCCATTGTCCCAAGGCGGTGGCCGGATACGTTCAGCACATCGTCGATGCGGCCCATGATCCAGAAGTAACCATCCTCGTCGCGGTGGGCAGAGTCACCGGCGAGATAGGCGCCTTTCATCTCTTCCGGGAAATAGCCTTTTTTGTAACGTTCGGGATCACCCCAAATGGTGCGAATCTGCGAAGGAAAGGGTTTTTTGATGACCAGAAAGCCGCCGTGTTTGTCGTGCACTTCGTCGCCCGCTTCATTGACGATGGTGGCCATGATGCCGGGCA
>PCWU01000134.1:8620-9286 GCA_002787455.1 Gallionellaceae bacterium CG11_big_fil_rev_8_21_14_0_20_60_62
AGGTCATATTTATCGGGCAGTTCGCTGCCGAGCTTGATCAGGGAGCGGATGGCGGTGGGCGCGGTGTAGAAGGTGGTGACCTTGTGGTCCTGGATCATTTTCCAGAAACGGCCGGCATCGGGATAAGTCGGCACGCCTTCGAAGATGACCTGGGTTGCGCCCATCGCCAGCGGACCGTAGGTGACGTAGCTGTGGCCGGTGATCCAGCCGACATCGGCGGTGCACCAGAATACGTCGTTTGGTTTGTAGTCGAAGACCCATTCCAACGAGACCATCGCGCCAAGCAGATAGCCGGCGGTGGAATGTTGCACTCCTTTCGGTTTTCCGGTGGAGCCGGAGGTGTAGAGAATGAACAGCGGGTGTTCCGCGCCGACCCATTCCGGTTCGCAGATCGAGGATTGGCTGTTGAATAGGTCGTGCCACCAGATGTCGCGGTCGTCATCCCATACGATGTCGCCACCGGTGCGGCGATAAACGACGACGGTATGGACAGCCTCGCATCCGCCCAAGGTCAGCGCTTCATCCACCGCCGGTTTTAGTGCCATTGCTTTGCCGCCGCGGAATTGACCGTCGGCGGTAATAACCGCGACTGCCTGCGCATCGGTGATGCGTTCGTGCAGACTTTTGGAGGAGAAACCGCCGAATACCACCGAGTGGATCGCGCCA
>PCWU01000134.1:9298-9502 GCA_002787455.1 Gallionellaceae bacterium CG11_big_fil_rev_8_21_14_0_20_60_62
CGCCCTTTTTGATGCCGCGCGACTTGAGCCCATTGGCAAACTGACAGACCCGGCCATGCAATTCACGATAGCTGACGCGGGTGACTTTGCCATCATCCGCTTCAAAGATGATGGCGATCTTGTCCGGCTGCGTTTCCAAGTGTTTATCGAGGCAGTTGTAGGAAACGTTCAGCTCGCCGTCTTCAAACCATTTGTAGAACGGGG
>PCWU01000043.1:0-362 GCA_002787455.1 Gallionellaceae bacterium CG11_big_fil_rev_8_21_14_0_20_60_62
AACACGCTGGCAGCGGGAACGGTTATTGATCCCACCTGGAAGTGGGACATCCTGCATGTACAAGAAAACGCCCACGACGAGAACCGCACCGATGCCAACGGCAATCCCTACACAGTCAGAATCGTGGATAGCCATACCTACACCTACAACCAACGCGACGATTTAGACAACTGGATTCTCGACCAAACCCAACCCGATCCCACCCGTGCCGACATCCTCAACGACGGCAGCGGCAACGACCGCATCCTCGCCGGCGGCGGATATAACACCATCTACGCCACCCACGGCGGAGACAACCTCATCGAAGCCGGTGATGGCGGCAACACGATCACCGCAGGCAGCGGCAACGACAGCATCATCAC
>PCWU01000043.1:375-1463 GCA_002787455.1 Gallionellaceae bacterium CG11_big_fil_rev_8_21_14_0_20_60_62
GCAGGGGATGGTTACAACACCATCACATCAGGCACAGGCAACGACATCATTGAAGGCGGTGCGAACAGCGATAGCATCGACGCGGGCGCGGGCGACAACACCATCCTTGCCGCAGATGGAAACAACACCCTCATCTCAGGTAAAGGTAACGACACCATTCTCACCGGCAAAGATGTCGACACTATCAATGCAGGCGAAGGCAATAACTACATCAACGCAGGCGATGGCATCAACACCGTTACAACAGGCGACGGCAACGACACCCTGCTGACGGGTAAAGACAACGACATCATCCATGCCGGCAGTGGCGACAACTACGTGGATGCGGGTGCGGGGCGCGACATCGTCGATGCCAGTGCCACCGGGTTGACCCCCGGCGTCGACCCCACCCAAGCCAAAAGCATCCTCATCGGCGGGGCAGATGCAGACATCCTCACGGGGGGTGCGGGCGAGGACAAACTCTATGCCGACAGTGCCATCGACACAGCCCTTGCTATCGCCCAAGGGGAGACGCAGACAGGGCTCACAGATCAGGGTGATTGGCTGGCAGGTGGGGCGGGTGATGGGCGGATGCGACGGCGAATTCGTGCAGCGAACGATGCGAAGCATGCAATACCACCGGAGTGGAGGATCGCAGCATGAACAAGCAAAACGGAATGATGAGACGAATTACGAAACTTGGATTGCTGTTGATGATGGGGGTGAGCATGAGTGCCTGTTCAAAAGACTGGAAGGAAGAAGTGCTGCTGCATGATGGTAAAAAGATCATCGTTGAACGTGTTCAAAACTTGGGCAGCCGCCCTACTTGGGAAAGCCGGGAACGGGCGATACTGGATGAAACCATTACCTTCTCGCTACCGGGAACGAGTCAGAAAATTGTATGGAGCATGAGCTTCCGGGACGATGTGCCGGATCAGAACGGCGTGAACGTGGTGCTGCTGGGGATTGTGAACAATGTTCCCTACATCGCGGGCTATCCGGCGGGTTGCATTGCCTACAACAAATGGAAACGTCCTAACCCGCCGCAGATATTGTTCAAGTACGAGGGCAGTCAATGGAAGCGTGTCACTCTGGCGGAATTCCCGCCG
>PCWU01000043.1:1503-3209 GCA_002787455.1 Gallionellaceae bacterium CG11_big_fil_rev_8_21_14_0_20_60_62
ATCGATGATGGGCCATATAAAAGTATTGTGCGGGAGCCTGTGAAAGGTGGCTTGGGAATAACGAGCTGCCCAGACTTTAACTCGCCGCAATACAGGAGCTCAAAAGCACCACTCCCGATGAAGCCAACAACCGAGAAGTAATGAATCAGCAATCAGACAACGATCACGTAAAACAATTGAAAGGAAAAAATCATGACTACCGCAATTGAATACGCACTGATGGCAGGACGGGCATATCTAACAACACGTGACCCAATGAACCAATTTTCCATTCCGCAAGGATGGACAGAATTCTTCCATGTTCCTGATCTCACCACACCTTCCTTTCCAGTTACCTCTGGATTTGAAGCAATTTCATTTCAACGTGGCACCGAAATCGTCATCTCCTTTGCTGGCACCAAGGACGCTCTTGATGTTGGGGACAACGAGGCGAACATTGGTCTGGCGACAGGTCTGGGGTCGGTGCAGCTATTGCAGGCCGTCGAATACTATCTGCAAGTCAAAGCTGCCAACCCCGATGCCAATATCACGTTTACTGGACATTCCCTAGGTGGCGGACTGGCAGCATTGATGGGCGTATTCTTCGGCAAACAGGCAGTGACTTTTGATCAAGCTCCATTTGCCAATACAGCCGAGCAAGGATTGTTCGGTACAGCCAGCTATGCGCTTGATCTGAAAACTTACCTGCTTGGAAAAACCTACACCGATCCCGCCATGGCAGCCGCGCGCGATATCGCGGTGCTGGATTTATCCAGCTTTCTGCAAGTGCAGCAGAACATTGGCGGCATCCCCAACTCAGATCTGGTAACCAACATCAATGTGCAAGGTGAATTTCTTTCCTCTGCGCCTACTACCCTATTTGACCGGATCGGCACAACAACCGACGAAATACTCAATAGCTCAACTGGTGTATCGGGCTTCGATCTCCACGCACAATCGCTGCTTACCGCATTCCTGCAAAGCGACCAGACCGCGACTACTACCGCCGCAGGACAGAAACAATCCCTGAACCAGGTCACCTTCAAGCTCACCGACTTGCTGGGGATGATTTTTGATTCGAATCTTTTCTACAATGACCCGAACAACAAGAACAACCCGCAACGCAACTTTTTAGAAAACCTCGTCCGCCACGAATCCGGAGTACGTGATCCGGTAACGGGAGCAACCACCATCACCGCCGATGCGATGGTTGATCGCTTCACCTCTGATTTGTGGAAACTCGCCCAGGACGGCGGCCTGACCCTTACCGAAAACCCAACCTATTACAACTGGAACAACGTCAGCAAAGCCCTCACCGCTTTCGCCATGCAGTTCTATTACGAAGACACCGCCAACGCCAAAGACCCCAACAAACAACTCTTCACCGACCTGACCAAGACAGGTGAAGGCAACAACGGCATCCGCTTCGACATGCACGACGTTTCAAAAGATGTCGCAACCGCGATGGATGCAAACGATAAAGTCGATCTCACCAAAGCTAAAGGCTATAAATATTTTCAGGACTACATCGACACCACAGGCATGTTCTCACCTGCCGAAAAATCTATCATCAAATCCATCCTTCCGACCATGCGCGACTGGTACGTCCAAGCCGGGGCATCCGGCATGAACGCCACCGATGCTTCGACAGGCTCAGCACAGGCTAACCGCGGCGCTTTCATGCTCGGCGGCAACGGAGCAGACACGTTGACGGGTGGAACGAAGGC
>PCWU01000015.1 GCA_002787455.1 Gallionellaceae bacterium CG11_big_fil_rev_8_21_14_0_20_60_62
AAAGTGGCGGACACGTTGCGCACCGCCGGTTTCCGTGTGCAATCGGATTTGCGCAACGAGAAGATTACCTATAAAATCCGAGAACATAGCTTGCAGAAATTGCCTTACCAGCTGATTGTGGGCGACAAGGAAATGGCTGCTGGCGTCGTTGCCGTGCGAACCCGCCAAGGTGAAGACCTCGGGCAGATGTCGGTCGAAGCGCTGATACAGCGCTTGAATGCCGAGCTGCATGCGGGAAGCGCGGTTTAATTTTTTAATGGAGAAATTGCAATAGCACAGGATAAGTCGCAGCGACTGAATGAGCAGATAACGGCACCGCAGGTGCGGCTCGTAGGCGCGGAGGGAGAGCAGCTTGGTATCGTGGCAGTGGCGGAAGCCCTGCGCATGGCGGACGAGGCGGAACTGGATCTGGTGGAAATCGCCCCGATGGCGGAACCGCCGGTTTGCCGCGTCATGGATTTTGGCAAGTTCAAGTATGCCGAAAGCAAAAAACAACACGAAGCCAAGCTCAAGCAAAAACAGGTTCAGGTCAAGGAAGTCAAGTTCCGCCCGGGTACGGACGAAGGGGACTACAACATCAAGTTGCGCAACCTGATCCGTTTCCTGGCAGACGGCGACAAAACCAAGGTGACATTGCGCTTTCGCGGGCGCGAAATGGCGCATCAGGAAATTGGCATGCGCCTGATCGAGCGGATTCGCACGGACCTCACCGAACACGGCGCGGTCGAGCAATTCCCGAAAATGGAAGGCCGTCAGATGGTGATGGTGATCGGGCCCAAGCGCAAATAAGTTTGCATCGCAACGGAGCAAGGGGCTGCCGTTGCGGTGGTTGTAAAAAGTGCCCCGGACAAGTGATTTCGGGTTTTAAGTGTTTCTGCCAGAGACCTCCCGGCGTCATCCAATAAACGGAGTCGTTATGCCAAAGATGAAAACCAAAAGCGGCGCGAAGAAGCGTTTCGTCGTTCGCGCGGGTGGCAGCATCAAGCGCGCACAAGCGTTCAAGCGCCACATCCTCACCAAGAAAACCACCAAGTGCAAGCGCCAGTTGCGTGGTTCGACCGAAGTTCACGCAACCAACACGGCGTCCGTTCGCGCCATGATGCCCTACGCATAAGGAGTTATAGACATGGCAAGAGTTAAACGTGGTGTAACGGCGCGCGCGCGCCACAAGAAAATTTTGGACAAGGCCAAGGGTTACCGCGGCCGTCGCAACAGCGTCTATCGCATCGCCAAGGAAGCGGTGATGAAGGCGGGGCAATATGCCTACCGTGACCGTCGCCAGAAGAAACGCCAGTTCCGCACCCTGTGGATTGCGCGGATCAACGCGGCTGCCCGTGAACAGGGCTTGAGCTATAGCGTGTTCATGAACGGCCTGAAGAAAGCGGCGATCGACATCGACCGCAAGGTGCTGGCCGACCTGGCCGTGTTCGACAAGGCTGCGTTCACGCAGATCGTCGGACAAGCCAAAGCCAGCCTCGGCGCGTAATCCCGGCGCAATATAAAAAAGGAGGCTTCATGCCTCCTTTTTTGTTTCAAGATTCGGACAATGCAAGAACTACAAAAAATCCTCGATGACGCACTGCAAAGCTTCGCGACAATAGAAGACGCGGCGGAGCTGGAAAACGCCAAGGCGCGTTATCTCGGCAAGGAAAGCAGCCTGACCGGTCTGCTGAAAGGTTTGGGCAAGCTGTCGGCGGAGGAGCGTCCCGCTGCCGGCGCGCGCATCAACCAGGTCAAACAACAGATCGAGGCGGCATTGCAGGTGCGGCGCGATGCCATTCAGCAGCAGGCGCTGCAAGCCAGGCTGGCGGCGGAATCGCTGGATGTAACGCTGCCGGGTCGCGGTTCCGGTATGGGCGGATTGCACCCGGTTACGCGCACGCTCGAGCGGATCGAAACGCTGTTCCATTCGATCGGCTATGACGTGGCGAAGGGCCCGGAGATTGAAAACGATTTCTACAACTTCACCGCGCTGAATATTCCCGCCGACCATCCGGCGCGCGCAATGCACGACACTTTCTACATCGACGAGCAGCACGTGTTGCGTACCCACACCTCGCCGATTCAGATCCGCTACATGCAGGCGCATATCGAGCAATACAGGCATCTGGAGATGATGCCTGACATTCGCATCATCGCGCCCGGCCGCGTCTATCGCGTGGATTCCGATGCCACCCATTCCCCCATGTTCCATCAGGTGGAAGGATTGTGGATCGGCGAACGGGTGAGTTTCGCCGATCTAAAGGGCGTGATCGCCGATTTTCTGCAAAACTATTTCGAGAGCGACGACATCCAGGTGCGCTTCCGCCCCTCGTTTTTTCCGTTCACCGAACCCTCGGCCGAGATGGATATGAGCTGGAAAGACGGTTGGCTGGAGATCGGCGGCTGCGGCATGGTGCACCCGAACGTACTCAAGCATGTCGGCATCGACAGCGAAAAATACATCGGTTTCGCCTTCGGCATGGGCGTCGAGCGCCTGGCCATGCTGCGCTACGGCGTGAATGACCTCAGGCTGTTCTTCGAGAGCGACCTGCAATTTCTCAAACAATTCAACTAACTGGCAAGCCGGGACCACTTATGATACCGAAACTCGTCATGCCGGTTTCCCCCACCCTAACCCTCCCCCGGCGGGGGAGGGGACAATCGTCTTCACGAATTTTTTAATTTACCATGCAATTCTCCGAATCCTGGTTGCGCACCTTCGTCAATCCGTCGCTGTCGAGCGGGGAGTTGTCACATCTTTTGACCATGGCCGGGCTGGAAGTGGAGGAGATGAAACCTGTCGCACCGGCTTTCGATAAGGTCGTCGTGGCGCAGGTACTGAGCAAAGAAAAACATCCTGACGCGGACCGCCTGAATCTGTTGACCGTGAACGTTGGCGCGACCGAACCGCTGACCATCGTGTGCGGCGCGGGCAACGTGACCGTGGGCATGAAAGCGCCTTGCGCGCTGGTCGGTGCCGAACTGCCCGGCATCGAGATCGAGCAGGCCAAGGTGCGCGGCATTGCCTCCTTTGGCATGATGTGCTCGGAAAAAGAACTGGGTCTGGCGGAAGAGAGCGCCGGACTGATGGTGTTGAATGACGATGCTGTCGTCGGGCAGAGCATCCGCGAATTTCTCGACCTGGATGATCAGCTAATCACCCTCAAGCTGACCCCCAATCGCAGCGACTGCCTGTCGCTGTATGGTATCGCGCGCGAAGTGGCGGCATTGACCAGCGCTCCGCTGCAAACTGTTCCGCCAGCCTCATTCAAACAAACGGGCAGCCTGAGCCGCAAGGTCAAGATAACAGCGTCCGCCGCCTGCCCGCGTTACAGCGGGCGTGTGATCTCCGGTGTGAACGCCAAGGCAGTCACGCCGGCCTGGATGATGCAGCGCTTGCAGCGCTGCGGATTACGCAGCATCAGCGCGTTGGTCGATGTGACCAACTACGTGTTGCTTGAGCTGGGGCAACCGCTGCATGCTTTCGATCTGAACAAGCTGAACGGCGATATCGACGTGCGTTTTGCCGGCAAGGGCGAGAGCCTGAAACTGCTGAACGAGCAGACCGTTGATCTGCAGGACGACATGCTGGTGATCGCCGACGGCAAGGGCCCGGTCGCGCTGGCCGGCGTGATGGGCGGGGCCGACAGCGCGGTGAACGAGGCGACTACCGACATCTTCCTTGAAAGCGCATTCTTTGCACCCGAAGTCATCATTGGCAAATCGCGCCGTCTCGGCTTGAATTCCGATTCTTCCTACCGCTTCGAACGCGGCGTGGATTTTGCCGCCACAGAGGTCGCGCTGGATCGCGCCACCCAATTGATTCTCGACATCTGTGGCGGGCAGGCCGGCGCGGTGACGGAATTGCAGGGCGAACTGCCTGCGCGCCAGCCAGTGAAGCTGCGCAGTTCGCGCGTGCATCGCGTGCTGGGTGTGGCACTGAAAGCAGACGGGATCGCGCGGATCCTGACGCGGCTCGGCATGGTTTTCCAGCAACACGACGGCGAGTTCACCGTCACGCCGCCAAGCTACCGTTTCGACATCTCCATCGAGGAAGACCTGATCGAGGAAGTCGCGCGTGTGCATGGCTATGAAAAAATCCAGCCCGCCCCCATCCAGGCGCGCATGAGCATGCTGCCGCTGTCCGAGGCGCAGCGCCCACTGGCAAGTCTGCGCCGGATCATGGTGTTGCGCGATTATCAGGAAACCATCAACTATGCTTTCGTCGAAGCCGATTGGGAGCGCGACCTGTGCGGTAATGCCGCGCCCGTCGCGTTGAAGAATCCCATCGCCAGCCAGATGAGCGTGATGCGCAGCAGTTTGCTGGGCGGTTTGCTGGCCGCCTTGCGCGCGAATCTGGCGCGCAAGCAGCCACGTGTCCGCCTGTTCGAGGTCGGCGGCTGTTTCCGCGCCGAGGCCGGAAGTTATGTGCAGCAGGATCGTTTGGCCGGATTGGCCTACGGTGGCGCGGTGGCCGAGCAGTGGGGCGCGCCCGCGCGCAATGTCGATTTCTTCGATATAAAAGGCGATGTCGAAGCCTTGTTTGCGCCGCGCCGTTTGACCTTGCAGGCGGCGCCACACCCGGCTTCGCACCCCGGACGTTCGGCGCAAATTCTGCTGGAGGACAGGCCTGTCGGCTGGATCGGAGAGTTGCACCCGCAATGGCAGCAGCAAAATGACTTGCCGCAACCGGCACTGTGGTTTGAAGTCGAATTGTCCGCGCTGATGCGGGGGAGTTTGCCAAAATTGGCACCTGTCTCGCGCTTTCCGCTGGTGCGGCGCGATATTGCCGTCGTGGTGGATGAAGCGGTCAGCGCGCACACTTTGCTGGAAGCCATGCGCACCTGCCAGGCGCCCTATGTAATGGCTCTTGATCTGTTTGATCTGTATCGCGGCCCAGGCGTCGGCGAGGGGAGAAAAAGCCTTGCATTCCGTGTGTTATTACAAGATACTCAAAAAACACTGACGGATTCTGAAATCGAGCCGAGTATGGCGCGACTGGTTGCAGCAGTGCAGGAAAATGGTGCGCAAATAAGGGGAGAGGCATGACAACAACGCTAACCAAAGCGGAACTGGCGGATTTGCTGTTTGAAAAAGTGGGACTAAACAAACGCGAGGCAAAGGATATGGTGGAAGCATTCTTTGAAGAAGTTCGCGCCAAACTCGCCGCGGGCGACAGTGTTAAACTTTCCGGGTTTGGCAATTTTCAACTGCGCGACAAGCCGCAGCGGCCGGGCCGCAATCCGAAGACGGGCGAAGAAATCCCAATCACCGCGCGTCGCGTGGTGACGTTTCACCCCAGCCAGAAACTTAAATTCATGGTAGAGAACAACTATCATGGAAGCGCGGAAAACTGATACGGATTTGCCGGTGATTCCGGCAAAACGCTACTTCACCATCGGTGAAGTTAGCACGCTGTGCGGCGTCAAGGCGCACGTGTTGCGCTACTGGGAGCAGGAATTCGGCCAGCTGAAACCGCTTAAACGCGGCGGCAACCGGCGCTATTACCAGCATCATGAAGTTTTGCTGATCCGGCGTATCCGCCACTTGCTGTACGAAGAAGGTTTTACCATCAGCGGCGCGCGTAGCCGACTCGACCAGTCCGAAGTTGACAACGTAATGCCGCTTGGGTCTTCTCCTGTTGCGGCGCGCGTTGATCCGGCGCAATTGCGCCGCGAATTGGGTGAAGTGCTGGGTTTGTTGCGCGCGGAGGAGCAAAAATAATTTCATCATTTTTTTGCTCTGCTATAATCCGCGGCCTCGGGGCGTAGCGCAGCCTGGTAGCGCACTTCGCTGGGGGTGAAGTGGTCGGAGGTTCGAATCCTCTCGCCCCGACCAGATCGTCAAACACCACACAAATCCGGTTTCGCCGGATTTTTTGTTGGACGCGAAAAATTGACTGGCAAGTATCCCAAGCGCAGGATGCGACGTATTCTTTGCGCTCTGCCGTATTCCAGAAAATCAAACCATGCAGACGTATCTTGAACAAAGGAACGCATCTGCCGCGCATGATGCCTTCCATGACTTCGCAATCTAAACCGGCTGTCGCCTGGCATGCCGTGTGCCGATTCTGCGGCCGTGCGCCGCTTGTGCTGGCGCTGGTTTTGCTTTTTCTGCCGCCAACTTTTGCCGCCCCCATGCGTATCGCGGTCGTTTTGAGCGTGGAGGGGGCATCCTATCGCGAGTTTGCCAGCGCACTGGGCGCGCAACTGGACCCGGCGCTATTTAGCCTGTCGGTAGGCACCGATGCGGTGGCGCCCGACAATGCCGATCTTTACGTGGCGGTCGGCACGAAAGCGACCGCCGCCCTTGCCAATACGACGCGACCGGTGTTGAGTGTGCTCACCCCGCGTAGCGCGGTTGATGCGCTAAATGTCCCTTCCTCCTTTGCCGCCATCTATATTGATCAACCCGTTTCCCGCCGGTTGGCACTGATTGCCGCCGTCCTGCCGCAGGCGCGCTCAGTGGGTGTGTTGTATTCGTCGTCACTCCCGGCAGAGTTGCCGATGTTGCAAAGGGCGGCTGCCGCAGCGGGACTGACCCTGAATAGCCAGGAAGTCGTCCGTCGGTCGGATATCTCGCCGGATTTGGCGGAAGTGTTGAGTAAATCGGATGTTTTTCTGGTACTGGCGGATACCGAAATCTATCGCCCTGACACCCTGCGCAATATTCTTTTGCAGACGTATCGCCAGCGGGTTCCGATGATCGGGCTTTCCTCCCAATATGTGCGCGCGGGTGCGTTGTGCGCGGTGTACACCTCGCCGCGCCAAATCGCACAGCAGGCGGCTCGGGCAATCAGACGATATTCCGCAAGCGGCCACTTGCCCGCGAGCCGCCACCCCGAGGATTTTGAAGTGGCAGTCAATACCCAAGTGGCGCGTTCACTCGGTTTGAACATTCAAGACGCAGAACAACTGCGCGCATTCATTGGGAGGCAAAAATGAAACGCTTTGGCATAGAACGGCAGGCACTGGCGGTGGCGCTGATCCCGGTGCTGATTTTGGCGGTGCTGGTGGAAAGTGCCTTCCTGTATTTTCGCTTCGACGAACAGGAACTGATGCTTCATGATCGCGCCGAACTGATTGCGCGACAACTGGCTTCTTCCTGCGAGTTTGCCGTGTTTTCGGCCAACCGCAGCGTGCTGCAACAACTGACGGAAGGCGTGTTGTGGCAAAAAGATGTGCTCGGGGTGCGCCTGTATGACGCTGACGGCAAAACGCTGTCCGTGGCAGGGGACGCGCAATGGAGCCATGCCACTTCAAGACAAACGGGTGAGGGCGGTATCTGGCAGGATGAGCAATCCCTGCGCGTGATTCGGCCTATCGTTCCCACCCGTTTGGTGCTGGATGACAGTGCCGCACCGCCTACGGATAGTGCCGCCAGCAGCATGGGCGGGGTGGAACTGGTGATGAGCAAGCGACGCCTGAACCAATCCAAGTTCGAACTGGTTGTGTTCAGTTTATTGCTGACAGCGCTGGTGTTGTTGGTGTCCGTGCTGGCCGCGATGCGGGTGGCGCGACGGATCACTTTGCCCATTTTTGGCATGCGCGCCGCGCTGCGCGATTTGGGAGACGGCAGACTGGGCACCCGGGTGGGCGAGATGCAGGTGAGCGAATTGAATGACCTTGGCCAGGGGATCAACCAGATGGCCTCCCGGCTTCAGCAACAGCAGGAACACTTGCAACAGCGGATCGAACAGGCGACCCGCGCCTTGCGCGAAAAGAAGGAAGAGGCTGAGAAGGCGAATTTCGACAAAACCCGTTTCCTTGCCGCGGCCAGCCATGACCTGCGCCAGCCCATGCATGCCTTGGGATTGTTCATGGGTGAATTGCACCAGCGCATCACCACAGCGGAACAGCGTCAGATCGTGGATAAAGTGGAAGAGGCCGTGGCGGCGATGTCCGGCCTGCTCGAATCGCTGCTGGATATTTCCAAACTGGATGCGGGCGTGGTTGTGCCGCAATTGCAGGAAATCGACATCGCCATGCTGACCCATCGCCTGCTTGAAGTCTTCAGCGCGCAGGCGGCACAGAAATTCATCACTTTGCGCGTGCGTTGCCCTTCAGCGCGGGTGTTCAGCGACCCGATTCTGCTGGAACGCATCCTGCTCAACCTGCTCGGCAATGCGATTCGCTATACGCCTGAGCATGGCACGGTGCTGTTGGGCTGTCGCAAGCGGGGAAATCATTTGCGCATCGAAATCCGCGACAGCGGGACAGGCATCGCCGCGCAGGATCA
>PCWU01000011.1:0-8160 GCA_002787455.1 Gallionellaceae bacterium CG11_big_fil_rev_8_21_14_0_20_60_62
CATCGCGGCTTCGACCGCGCTGTCGCCGCCGCCGACCACGATGACGTGCATATTGCGGTATTGCTCCGGGTCAATCAGGCGATACACCACTTTGGGCAACTCTTCGCCGGGCACGCCGAGTTTGCGCGGGGTGCCGCGGCGGCCGATGGCAAGCAGCACGCTGCGTGTTTTGTATTCGCTTTGACTGGTCTTGACGATGAAGCCGTTGTCGTACGGAGTCACGTTCTCCATGCGCTCGTTATAGTTGATCTTGATGCCGGTCTTTTCGATGATGCCCAGCCACCATTCCAGTAGTTTTTCCTTGCACACTTCCTTGAAATGCATCTCGCCGACCACCGGCAGTTTGACCGGCGCGGTCATCGCGATCTTGTTGCGCGGATATTGGAAAATCGCGCCGCCAAGCGAGACTTCCTGCTCCACAATCAGGTAGCGCAGCTTGTGCTGGATGGCACCCAGTGCGGCACCCATCCCGGCGGGGCCAGCGCCGACGATGACCACGTCGTAATCGTTCGCGCTGCCTTTGAGTTTGACGATCGAATCCATCGCCTGTGCGCCCTGGCTGGCGGACTTGCGGATCAGTCCCATGCCCCCCAGTTCGCCCGCGATGAAGATGCCTTTCACATTGGTCTCGAAAGCCGGGTCGACCTGCGGGATGTCCATGCCGCGTTTCTCGGTGCCGAACACCAGGGTGATCGCATCCTGCGGGCAGGCGGCAGCGCATGCGCCGTGGCCGATGCAGTGGGTCGGGTTGATCAGTACCGCTTTGCCTTTGATCATGCCCAGTGCCTGTTCCGGGCAGGCTCTGATGCAACTGCCCGAACCGAGGCATCGTACCGGATCGATCACTGGATGCAGTGAGGCGGGTTCGGTCAGTCCCTGGGAAATGGCTTCATTCATCTGAATGACTGACTTTTTCTCGGATTTTTTTCGCCTTCCGACATAAAAGGTCAGAATGAAGATCAGCGGAATCAGGTAAATGGCGTAGTCCGGAATTGGCATGGTGAATAGTCGACTGGATTGTGGGGAGTAGCGGGGTGGCAGACAGAGAATTGCACCTTTGGGTTCCTTTGTGCGGAACTTAATCCAAGGCCTAGCATCCGAGCCGCGGCGATTCTACGCGGCGGCGGATTTTCCGACAAACGGAAAGAAACACCGGCTAGGCGGCCGGGATGTTTTGAGCCGGATTCGGTTATGATGCCACTCCCAATTTAAGGGTTACAAGTTTGACGCGAACAAAAAAACAATCCGAACACCTGCGCTGGGTGATCTTCATCAGCATTGTCGGCCTGATTACCTTCGCCGGCTATTTTGTGGTTTATCCGCAGACGCTGTACAGGCCGGGCGAGGAGTTGTTCGACTTCGGCTATAACCTCGGCCTGATCGGCGGCCTGATGATGCTGCTGCTGCTGTTTTACCCGCTGCGCAAACGCTGGCCGTTTTTGGAGAATTTCGGCTTTCTGCCGTTCTGGTTCAAGTGGCACATGGTGCTGGGTATTCTGGGCCCGCTGTTCATCATCTTTCACTCGACTTATCACGTGTACATCCCGTTCATTCACCCGACCGGCTCGCTCAATGCGGCAGTGGCGATGTACTGTATGCTGCTGGTGTCTGGCAGCGGCACCTTTGGCCGTTTCTTCTATACCAAGATTCACCACGGCCTGTATGGCCGGCAGGCGACGATGAACGAGTTGCAGGCCGAGATGGCGCAGGCCGGCGAGGTCAAGTCGATGTTCGAGTTTGCCCCGGAGGTGGAACGCGCGCTGGAGGATTTTCGTGCCGGGGGGCTTCGCTACGCCAGGGAATCCGGTTACGGGTTTGCCAATTTCTTCAAGACAGGGTTACAGACTTTCAGTCTTGTCCGCCGGTTGCCGCGAGAATTGCGCGCGGTAATGCAGGAAAAGGCGCGGGCGGAGCATTTCACCCCCGCCCAGATCGCGGCAATGGAAAGCTTGCAGCAGGAATATCGCGAAAAGATCGTCACCTATGTCAAGGCCGTGCGCGACACGGCGCAGTTCCACACCTATGAGCGCCTGTTTTCCTGGTGGCACATTTTCCATATTCCGCTGGTGTTTATGATGGTGTTCGCCGCCGTCTATCACGTGTATGCGGTTCACGCTTACTGATTGAATAAAGACTTCGCCATGTTGCCGCGCACACTTCTTCTGCTCTGCTTCCTCTTCACCCTGCCGTTGCAGGCGGGTGCCAATAAATTACTGATGCCGGGCGATGTCATCAAGGGGCACGTCAAGGAAGAAGAGAAGTGCGAGCTGTGCCACAAGAAATTCGACAAGAAGGCGCAGTCACAACTGTGCAGCGACTGCCACAAGGAGATCGGCAAGGATGTTGCGGACAAAACCGGCCATCACGGGCGCATTGACAGCGCCAAGGAATGCAAGGCATGCCATAGCGAACACAAGGGGCGCGAGTTCAAGGCGGCCGCGTTCGAGCATGACAAGTTCGATCACAAGCTGACCGATTTCGAGCTGAAGGGCAAACACGTCGTGGGTGACAAGATCAAATGCGACAGCTGCCACAAGCCCGGCGTCAAGTTCCGCGATGCGCCCAAGGTCTGCGTCTCTTGCCACCAGAAGGATGACGAAAAGGCGCACAAGGGCAACTTCGGCAAGAAGTGCGAGACCTGCCACGTCGACAAGGGGTGGCCGGAAATCCTGTTCGATCACACCAAAAACACCAAATTCCGCCTGCTGGGCAAACACCAGTCGCCGCCATTGAAGTGTGTGGCCTGCCACAAGGGCGACCTGTACAAGGACAAGCTGCAGATGACCTGCGTCTCCTGCCACAAAAAGGACGACGATAAGGCGCACAAGGGCAAACTGGGGCCGAAGTGCGAGACCTGCCACAGCGAAAAGGACTGGAAGACCACCAAGTTCGACCACGACAAGACCAAATTCCCCCTGCTGGGCAAGCACCGGGAAGTGAAGTGCGACAAGTGCCACATCGACAAGAAATATAAGGGCACGCCCAAGCTGTGCAGTGCCTGCCACAAAAAAGACGACGACAAGGCGCACAAGGGTAATTTCGGCAGCAAGTGCGAAAGCTGCCACGTCGAGGACGACTGGAACAAGATCAAGTTCGACCATGACAAGCAGACCAAATTTGCTCTGCTGGGCAAACACAAGTCACCGCCGCTGAAGTGCACCGCCTGCCACAAGGGCGACCTGTACAAGGACAAGCTGCAGATGACCTGCGCGTCGTGCCACAAGAAGGACGACGACAAGGCGCACAAGGGCAACTTTGGCGTCAAGTGCGAGAGCTGCCACGTCGAGGACGATTGGAAGAAGATCAAATTCAACCACGACAAGCAAACCAAGTACCCGCTGTTGGGCAAACACAAGCAGGCGAAGTGCACCGCCTGCCACAAGGGCGATCTGTTCAAGGAAAAATTGCAGCAGGCTTGCATCAGTTGCCACCAGAAGGATGATGACAAGTCGCACAAGGGCCAGGAAGGCAAGAAGTGCGAGACGTGCCACGTCGAGGAATCGTGGAAGAAGGCGGACAAGTTCAACCACAACCGCATGTCCACCTTCCCTCTACTCGGCAGGCACGGCATTGTCGCCTGCAAGAAGTGCCACCTGGCGCCCACCTTCAAGGATGCCAAGTCGGACTGCTGGTCATGCCATGAAAAAGACGATGCGAAAGTGCACAAGCGCAGATTCGGCACCGAATGCCAAGTCTGCCATTCCTCCCGCGCCTGGGGGGCATGGGACTTTGATCACAACAAGACCAATTTCAAGCTGGACGGGCCGCACAAAAAGACCGCCAACAAGTGCTACGCCTGCCACAGCAAGCCGATGCCGGGCAAGGTGTTGACATCAACCGTGTGCGGCAGCTGCCACGCGCGCGACGACGTGCACAACGGCAGTTTTGGCGACCGCTGCGAGCGTTGCCATGAAGGCAACGACTGGAAGACGGTGCGGATGGGCGCGGCTGCGCGATAGGTGGGGCGGACTTGAGTCCGGCAATGCAATCCCGGGTTGGGTGAATTTTTAAGGAGCGATGTCATGCAAAAAACAGGAAGAATTATTGCGGGGCTGTTTGCCCTTGTGCTGGCCCTGGCGTCGGCACACGCGACTGCCGCCCCGGCAGAGGCGGGGCGCGGCTTCAATCATGCGGCCACCGGCTTCCCGCTGACCGGCGGGCACGCGGCGGCGGCTTGTGAAACTTGCCACGTCGGCGGCCTGTTCAAGGGCACGCCGCGCAACTGTGACGGCTGCCATGCGATGGGCAAGCGGGTCATCGCCACGCCCAAGCCGAACAGCCATATCGTGACCGACGCGCCGTGCGAGAGTTGCCACTTTTACTCGCACTCTTGGCTGGGCGCGCGTTTCAACCACGGCTCGGCGGTGCCCGGCCAATGCCGCAACTGCCATTTCGGGCGCCTGGCCGAAGGCAAGCCGGCCAGCCATGCGACGGGCAACAAATCGACCCAGTCCTGCGATAACTGCCACCGCACTTTTGCCTGGTTGCCGGCGAGCTGGAACCACAATGGCGTCAGCGCGGTTTGTTCGTCCTGCCACGGCTTTCCCGGCGATGCGCAGGTGACTACGCCAAACCGCAAGCCCGCTTCCCATGTCGCCCCGCAGATCAAAGGCACGGTGGAATGCGATTCCTGCCACAACTACGTCGCCTGGTTCCCCAACCGCTTCAAGCACAACACCGGCGGGCTGTGTTCGAGCTGCCACCTCAACGGGGCGCTGGCGCAGGGTCAACCCTCGGGCCACAGCGGCTTCAACGGCTGGCCGATGGAGTGCGATGAATGCCATACCACCACCACTGCCTGGCTGCCCGCGCTGGGGGCGTTGCCCTCCAATCACATTCCGTTCAATGCCGGTACCAAGTGCAGCAGTTGTCATGTCGGTGGCACGGTGCGCACCGGCGCGACCCTGCATGGTTTTGTCTCTCCGGTGTGCACCACCTGCCACCTCAAGGGTGCGAGCAATTTCCTCGGCAACATTGAGCAGAAGAGTATCGGCCATGAGGGGATGAAATCCGGCGACGATTGCTCGCAATCCGGCTGCCATCGTCCGGCGGGCAACAGGGGGTCGTCTTTCATTAACTGGGATTGAGCGGAATGGTTTCCTGTCACCAGGGTGTGCTGATTGGACAACGAATTGATTTTTGGAGGGGAACGATGTCTTTGATTAAACGGTTATGGGTGTTGTGTGCGCTGTGCGTGGCGGGAATCGGTAGCGCACTGGCACAGCCGCTGGAGGATGTTACGCTGGAATACCAGAGCGGCGGGATTGTGGCGACCATCCATTTGAGCGCGCCGGTGCGTTATTTGCGCCATTTTCCGGCGGGGAACGGCCAGACGATGGAGATTTTCTACGAGCGGGTACAGGGTGTGGTGGTGGACGAGCCGTGGGTGGATAACGAAGTGCGCCGCTCGCCCCCGTCCGGCTTGTTTCCGGCGTTCACCGTGACCACGCGCGACCAGCAGACCAAGCCGCGACTGGTGATCGAGTTTGCGCGGGAAGCGCAGTTCAGCGTGGCGCCCGGGCCGGATCAGCGCAGTTTTTTGCTGACCATCAAGCCGGATCGCGCCCCCGCAGAACGAGTTTCCCTGCCTTTGTTGCCGGTCGTGGCGGCATTGCCTGCCACTCTGCCCGCGGATGCCAATCTGGCCGCGAACAACCGGCAGGGTTTTGCCCTGATGACCGAGGCGCGCGCGGCGTTGGCGGCCAAAAAGAACGAAGAGGCGATTGCCGCGCTGAACAAGCTACTGCTGTTGCCGCCCAACGATTACACCGAAACCGCGCAGGAATGGGTGGGCGTTGCGCGCGAACGCGCCGGGCAATTCGATAAAGCCAAAACGGAATACGATCTGTATTTGAACCTGTACCCGCAGGGTGCTTCGGTGGCGGTGGTGATGCAGCGTTTGGCCGCGTTGGGCGGGCAGCAAAGCGGGCAGGGCATCGAGGAGGCAACGGCCAAAAAACAGGCCGCGCGCTGGAGCACTTTTGGCGGCATCACTTCCCGTTACTACGCCAGCCGCAGCAAGATCGATTCGGCCACCACCTTCAACAACACGGTGGACAAGCAATCGATTTCGCTAACCGATCAATCCATGCTGGTTACCACCGAAGATGTGACCGGGCGCTATGTGACCGATGACGTTGACGGACGCATGGTGTTTCGCGGTTCGCATGTCAAAAACTTCCTTTCCGGCCGGGCGCGGCAGAACCGGGTGACCGCGCTGTATGGCGATATCAAGGGGCGCTCTGGTGAGTACCAGGCGCGGCTGGGCCGCCAATCGGGTAATGGTGGTGGTGTCGGCGGACGCTTTGACGGGCTGAGCGCCGGTTATGGCGATACGCAGGTGTTGCGCGTCAACGGTGTGGCCGGCCAGTTGGTGGACTATTCAAATGGCGCGGAACCGAAATTTTACGGTGCCAGCGTTGATCGCGGTCCCTATTCCGCGTATGCCATCAACCAAACCATCGACGGGGTGACCGACCGCCAGGCGGTGGGCGCGGAATGGCGCTATTTTCAGGACAAGCGCTCCCTCTATGCCTTGCTCGATTACGACACCAATTTCAGCGCGCTGAATGCGGTGCAATTGAGCGGGACTCTGGGCTTGAGCGGAATGACCCTGAACATGCTGCTGGACCATCGCAAGACGCCCTCGCTGAGCATCCGTACCGCCCTGAACGGGGCTTCGACCCAGTCCATCAACGACCTGCAACAGGTGCTTTCCGCCAGCGCCCTGCGCGAGTTGGCCATGGTGCGCACGGCAACGACCAATCTCGGACAGGTCGGGGTCAGTGTGCCGTTTGGCGGCAAGTGGCAGGCAGGGGGCGACCTGCGTCTGTCCAACACCACAGGGCTGTCAGCCAGTGGCACGCCGAATACCCCGCAGGGATTCCTGGCGGCGATTCCCGGTCGTGGCACGGAAAAAACCGTGAGCGGCCAGCTTATTGGCAGCGGCTTGTCCCGGGCCGGGGATATCTGGTCCTTGAGCGGCAGCCTGGGCAGCAGCGGAGATGTGAACAACTCGTCCCTGTTCTTCTATAATCACAATGTTTTTGACGGCGGCTGGACGGTTGATGCTTCCCTGCAACTGTTCCGTCAAAGCGACCAGTTCAATGCGGTAACCACTCGGGTGACGCCAATGGTGCGCGGCGAATATGCCGTCGGCGAGCAGCTCACGCTGGACTTTGACGGCGGGATTGAGCAGAGTAAAAATGACGGCACCCAGGTTTCGACCAAGACCCGGCGCATCTTTGGCTCGGCAGGATTGCGCTGGTATTTTTAACCCATCGCGCTGGGCGACGCGCGGGGGCTAACCCTCGCGGCGCGGGCCTCAACCCGGCTTTACGGGTTGAGGCCCGCGTCGTTTTTGAAAGGCGGAAATGCGAATCGGACAAGGTTTTGATGTTCACCAACTGGTATCAGGCCGCAAGCTGGTCCTCGGCGGCGTGGAAATTCCCCACGACAAGGGTCTGCTCGGCCATTCCGATGCCGATGTGCTGCTGCACGCTATTTGCGATGCGCTGCTGGGGGCGGCGGCGCTGGGCGACATCGGGCGCCATTTCGCCGACACCGAGGCGAAATACAAGGACATAGACAGCCGCATCCTGTTGCGCGAAGTGCTGCATCGGGTGCGCGCGGCGGGCTGGCGAGTCGGCAATGTGGACGCGACTCTCATCGCGCAGGCGCCGAAGATGGCACCGCACATTTTTCAGATGGTTGAAAACATCGCCGCCGATTTGCATCTGGAAAAACACGCCGTCAACGTCAAGGCGACCACCACCGAACAGCTTGGCTACACCGGGCGCGGTGAAGGCATCGCGGCGCAGGCGGTGGTGCTGCTACTGGCGGACTGAAAGCATGAAAGCCAAAACCATTCACCACAGAGACACAGCGGCACGGGGAAAGACAAAACCAAAGCAAAACGTTGGCGGATTTTCTTTCGGGGTCGCCTCTGCCTTTCTGTGTCTCTGTGGCGGATTTTCGTTTTGAATATTCTGGCTATAGAAACCTCCACCGAATACTGCTCGGTCGCACTGTGGCGGGACGGTGCGCTGAGCGGGCGTTGCGAACGCGTCGGGCAGAAGCACTCCGAAATGCTGTTGCCAATGGTGGACGATCTGCTCCAGGCAAGCGGCAGCAAGCTGCAAGCCATGAACGGCATCGCCT
>PCWU01000011.1:8167-9037 GCA_002787455.1 Gallionellaceae bacterium CG11_big_fil_rev_8_21_14_0_20_60_62
GGGGAAAGGTCATCGCCGCGCTGGATGCGCGCATGGAAGAGTTGTATCTCGCGGCTTATGAGAAACGCGACGGCGAGTGGACGACAGTGATCGCCCCCTGTTTGTGCAAGGCCGAAGATGCGCCCCTGGTCGAAGGCAATGGCTGGTTCGGCTGCGGCAGCGGATTTGCGCTGAATGATGCGTTGCGCACCCGTTATGGCGCACAGTTGTGCGGCGTGGAGGCGCTGGCCGTGCCGCAGGCTGATGCCGTCGCTTGTATCGCGGCGCGCGAATTCACTGGTGGCAAAGCGGTGGATGCGGCGCTGGCCTTGCCGCTGTATCTGCGCGACAAGGTGGCGCTGACCACACGCGAGCGGCAGCGATGATCCTGCGCGACATGACCGATCATGATCTGGACGAAGTGTTGCGCATCGAAACCGCGGTACATGCGCATCCGTGGACGCGCGGCAATTTCAGCGATGCCCTGCGCAGCGCTTATCCATGCAAGTTGCTTGAGCCGGACCGGATAATCGCCGGTTATGCCGTGATGATGGCGGGTGTGGATGAGGCGGAATTACTAAATATCGCGATCGATGCGGGGCATCAGCGAAAAGGCTTGGGGCGCCGGTTGCTGGAGGCGATGCTGGTTTTGGCGCGGCATCAGAACATGCGCCGCATGCTGCTCGAAGTGCGCGCCTCCAACGCTCCCGCCATCGCCCTCTACCGTGCAACCGGATTCGGCCAGATCGGCTTGCGCCGCGATTATTATCCGGCACCGAATGGGCGCGAAGACGCCCTATTGATGGGGAAACAACTGTGAACATCCGGGACGAAAACGTGTTGCGCGAGTTGAACCTGTACCCGCTGTGGGTGCGGCGCGATGCGCCATTG
>PCWU01000070.1:0-152 GCA_002787455.1 Gallionellaceae bacterium CG11_big_fil_rev_8_21_14_0_20_60_62
CCGGCGATTCGCGGCGCGGCGTTTGGTCTGCGCCAGTCGCTGGACACGGTGGGCGCATTTGTCGGGCCGTTGCTGGGCGTGGGACTGATGCTGTGGTGGGCCAACGATTTCCGAGCGGTGTTCTGGGTGGCGCTGATTCCGGGGTTGCTGGC
>PCWU01000070.1:257-424 GCA_002787455.1 Gallionellaceae bacterium CG11_big_fil_rev_8_21_14_0_20_60_62
TTGGTGGGTAGTGGGCATCGGCGCGGTGTTCACGCTGGCGCGTTTCAGCGAAGCCTTTCTGGTGTTGCGTGCCGCGCAGGGTGGCATCGCTATTGCGCTGGTGCCGCTGGTGATGGTGGCGATGAATGTGATCTACGCCGCCTCGGCGTATCCCTTCGGCAAACTTT
>PCWU01000070.1:444-1396 GCA_002787455.1 Gallionellaceae bacterium CG11_big_fil_rev_8_21_14_0_20_60_62
GCTGGCGATTGGGCTCATGGTGTTGATCGCGGCCGATCTGGTGCTGGCGACCAATGACCACTGGACCACGGTGCTGGCAGGCGTTGCGTTGTGGGGCGTGCACATGGGCATCACCCAGGGCTTGCTGGCGCGCATGGTGGCGGATGTGACGCCAGCCGATTTGCGCGGCACGGGCTACGGTTTTTTCAATTTGATGAGCGGACTGGCGATGCTGGTTGCCAGTGTGCTGGCAGGATTGCTGTGGGATCGGCTTGGTGCCGCGTACACTTTCTATGCCGGCGCGATGTTCTGCGTAATCGCCGCAGCCGGTTTGCTTTGCCGGCCTGCTGCGGCGAAATAAAGCAATTGACGATTACTTCCGGTTTTTGGGCAACGGCGACTTCTCGCTGCGCCGTTTCCATTCCGCATAACAATCCAGCCCGCAGAAATGCGCGACATAGTCTTCAGCCTCGAAACGTTTGACCTCGGACAGGGGAACTTCTTTCAGGCAAACTTCGCAGGAAACCATTTCATCGGAAGCCGGAACAGGTTTTCTCGTCATGACACACCTCCTTCTGTGGCGTTGATACGGTTGCAGGCTATGCCTGTTCGGGGCTGGCTGCAAGTCCTTGCAGGATATTGGTGCTTCCCCACTTTGTCGGACTGAAGTCCGACCTACATCGTGGCATAGCGTTTCTTCGCCTCTGTCACTTTCACCACGTAGCTGCGCGTTTCCTCATAAGGAAGATTCCTGCGCAGCGCATCAAAGACCTGGTCCGGACGCATCGAGTTGATCTTGTCCAGCGCATCGTCCTGCCTTGCCCGGCCGGTCAATTTACTGAACGCACGAAACACATTCGACGGCCCGGTGTTGTAAGCGGCGATGGCGCAGTACTCGCGCGAGACCGGATTGCGGATCGCGCGCAGCGGACTGTCGTTGAGCAGCACGCCAAGATAGGTCGCGCCCAGTTCG
>PCWU01000070.1:1419-3011 GCA_002787455.1 Gallionellaceae bacterium CG11_big_fil_rev_8_21_14_0_20_60_62
GCCGTAGGCGGGCGCACCGGAGACCGCGTAGGGATTGAACGAGCTTTCCGTTTTGATTACGGCATAGATCAGGCTGCGACTGACCTTGGTGTTCTCGGAATGTGCGCGCACGGTGGCTGCATATTGCACCGCGCGTTTATCGAGATGGGCGTTGACCATGCGCATCTGCACGTACAGCACATTCTTGCTGACCCCGTCCGCATCGATGCTGCGGTGCTGCAACTGGTTCGCCACCAGATAGTCGGCGTAACGTTCCACGTCCGCACGCGACTTGAGCACGGCATCATTCTGGTCCACCACCAGTTCCTGCAGATAGGGCTGACCGGTGAGGATGATCTCCTTGTCGGAGAATAGATCGACCGCACCCGGATCGTCCGGCGTGAGCAACGCGACCACCGCGGCATTGCGCAACTTGTCGGCAACCTTATCCTCTTCCAGATGCTCGATCAGGATGGTGCCTGCGTCGTAATCCACCACCACGCGGTTCTTGTAGTTCTCGGTGTATTTCACGTAGCGCGTGCGACCGGGCAGGGTGCGGGCCTCTTTCGATCCCCACTTCGCGCCGCTCTCCTTCTGCACATTCCCCATCAGGCGGTTGTATTCAGTGCGGACTCTTCTCAAATCGGACAGAATGATTTTCGGGTTGTATTTGTAGGAAGTCACCCGTCGCTCGGCCATGTTCTTGAGTGCCAGTTTTGGGTCGCCGGAGGTTGCCACCTGCATCAGCTGTTGCGTGGAACAGGCAGGCAGCAACAATACGCATGCCGTGAAAATCCCTGGCAGAATTTTTCCGTTCATCACTACCCTCTCAACGATTTTCCAGCGCCTCCCAGCGCGCCATCAGCTGCAATAGCGCCTCTTCGATCTCGCTTGCACGTTGTTGCAACTGCCTGGCATGGGCGGGATTGTCGCGGAACAGCGCGCCCGTGCCAAGTGCCGCCGTGATCTCTTCCTGTTCGCGCTCCAGTGCCTCGATGCGCTGCGGCATCTCGTCCAGTTCTTTCTGTTCCTTGAAGCCGAGTTTCTTCGCAACCTTTTCCTTGAGCCCGGAACTTGCGTCGCCCTGTAGGTTGGGTTTCAACCCGACATCCTGGTTATGCACAGGACGGGTTTGTCGGGTTAAAACCCGACCTACAGCCTTCCCTTGTTGTCCGGCTTCGTATTGCTTCACCCGCACCCAGTCCTCGTAACCGCCGACATATTCCATCAATTTCCCATCGCCTTCAAAGGCGATCACCTGGGTCACTACGTTATCGAGAAAGGCGCGATCATGGCTGACCAGGAACAGCGTGCCGTCATATTGCGCCAGCATCTCCTCCAGCAGTTCCAGCGTCTCGATATCCAGATCGTTGGTCGGCTCGTCCAGCACCAACACGTTGGCCGGTTGGGTGAACAAACGCGCCAGCAGCAGGCGGTTGCGCTCGCCGCCGGAACAGCTCTTCACCGGCGAACGCGCACGTTCCGGAGCGAACAGAAAATCGCCGAGATAGCTGATGACATGTTTCTTCTGCCCGCCGATCTCGATGAAATCCGAACCCTGGCTGATGGTGTCGGCCAGCGTGGCATTGTCGTCGAGCTGTGCGCGCAACTGG
>PCWU01000109.1:0-7943 GCA_002787455.1 Gallionellaceae bacterium CG11_big_fil_rev_8_21_14_0_20_60_62
TGTACGCCGGGATCACCATGTTGCTTGGCCTGTGCGGATTATGGGTGCGCCGTATTTTTGTCGAACGCATCCGTTATATCTCGACTCCGTCCGACCATCTGTGGTTGCTGTTGCTGATCGGCATTGCGGGTTCCGGTTTGTTGATGCAGTTTTTCCTGCATACCGATGTGGTCGCGGTGAAATCCTTCTTCATCGCCTGGCTTGGATTCGGGGTCGGCCGGCTGCCGGCCGATCCGGTTCTGCTGATTCATCTATCCCTGGTCATTGTGCTGCTGGCCTTGTTTCCGGTGAGCAAGTTGCTGCATGCGCCGGGGATCTTCTTCTCGCCCACCCGCAACCAGACCGACAACCCGCGCGAGAAGCGTCACCTGAGCGCGTGGGCCAAAAAATTGGAATCGGAGAACTGACATGGCGGAAATCACCGCACCCGCATATCGAACCATCCCTATCATTCCCAAACTGATTCCCGGGGCGATGGAAGGGAAGGGACCGTATCTCGCCAACGAAAAAATACAGCAGGCGCTGGAATTTCCCGGGCAACTGGTGGATGACTGGCACGACAAGGCCATCGCCAAGATGGGTGACTTGCTGCACAAGTACCGCTCGGTTGCGGTGTTCATGGATGCCTGCGTGCATTGCGGTGCCTGCTCCGATAAATGCCATTATTTTATTGGCACGGCAGACCCGAAGAATATGCCGGTGGCACGCCAGGATCTGATGCGCAGCGTCTATCGCCGTTATTTCACCTGGGCGGGAAAGCTGTTTCCTAAATTGGTTGGCGCGCGCGACCTGACCCGTGAGGTGCTGGACGAGTGGTACAACTATTTTCATCAATGCTCCGAATGCAGGCGCTGCTCGGTATTCTGCCCGTACGGTATTGATACCGCAGAAATCACCATGGCGGCGCGGGAAATTCTGGCAGAAGTCGGCATGGGAGCGAAGTATTCGAACGAGATCATCGGCAAGGTGCACAAGATCGGCAACAACCTCGGCCTGCCCGGACCTGCGCTGGCCGACACCATGGAGGGGCTGGAAGAGGACGTGAAAGAGGCAACCGGCATCGATGTGCGTTTCCCGATCGATGTCAAGGGTGCGGAAGTGTTGCTGATCACGCCCTCGGCCGACTTCTTTGCCGAGCCGCACATCGACAGCCTGATCGGCTACGCCAAGGTGTTCCATGCCACCGGCACCAGTTGGACGCTCTCTTCCATGTCCTCGGAAGCCGCCAATTTTGGCTTGTTCATCGGCAACTACGAACAACTGCGCAAGGTCGCCCTGCGCATCCGTCAGGCGGCGCTGGAACTCGGGGTAAAACGCGTGGTGGTCGGCGAGTGCGGCCATGCCTGGCGCGTTGCCTATAGTTTCTGGAACACCTTGAGCGGAGTGGGCGAGGGGGCGGACGAGAATGACCGCTTCGCACAGATGCTGCAAAAACAGCTCGACCAGCGTTACCGCCAACCGACGCATATCTGCGAATTCACCCTGGACATGATCGAGCGCGGCGCGCTGACGTTCGATAAGTCCCAAAACGACCAGCACATCATCACCTTCCACGACTCGTGCAATGTGGCGCGCGGCTCGCGTATGGGCGACTACCAGGGCGGGCAGTTCGAAATCCCGCGCAATGTAATCAAGGCGGTGGCAAACAATTTTGTCGAGATGGATCCGAGCACCACCCGCGAGAGTACTTTCTGTTGCGGCGGCGGTGGTGGTCTGCTCACTGATGACTTGCTGGATCTGCGGGTCAAAGGCGCGCTGCCACGGATGGAAGCCTTGCAGCAAGTGGTCGATGAAAAAGGCGTCAATTTCCTCGCCATGATCTGCGCCATCTGCAAAACCCAATTTACCAAGGTCGCTCCCTACTACGGATTCGAACGCAAAATGGTGGGCGGTGTGCATCAACTGGTCAGCAACGCAATCATTCTGGGCGACAAGCGCTAAATTTACTGGAGGCAGGAGAAAATATGTCAGCAACCACCGAAACCCCGCAAAAGCTCACATTACGCCGCTACAAAGACGGTGACAACAAGATCAAACGCTGGAACCAGCAGATCTTTCAGGCGAGCTATTCCTACAAATGCCCGACTTACATCCAATCCACTCCGCCGTGCCAGGGCAGTTGCCCCGCCGGGGAAGATATTCGCGGCTATTTGGCCATCGTGCGCGGCACTGAAAAGCCGCCAGTCGGCGCCGACGGCAAACCGCTTATGCCGTGGCAGGAATATGCCTGGCGCCGTCTGACCGAGGCCAACCCGTTCCCGTCAGTGATGGGTCGCGTCTGTCCGGCTCCGTGCGAAAGCGGCTGCAACCGTAACGAGGTGGAAGACCACGTGGGCATCAATTCGGTGGAGCATTTCCTCGGTGAATATGCGATTGCCAACAACCTTAAATTCAACAAACCGGCAGTTCAGCCTTCGGGCAAGAAGGTGGCAGTCATGGGCGGCGGCCCGGCCGGTCTGTCCTGTGCCTACCAGTTGGCATTGAAGGGGCACGATGTCACCATCTTTGACGAGCACGAGCATCTGGGCGGCATGATGCGTTACGGTATTCCCGGTTTTCGCACGCCGCGCGAAGTGCTGGATGCGGAGATTCAGCGCATCGTCGATCTCGGCGTGAAAGCACGCATGAAGACCCGTGTCGGCACCGATGTCAGCCTGGAACAGATACGCAAGGAATTCGATGCGGTGTTTCTCGGCATGGGCGCCCAATCCGGCCGCGCGTTGCCGATCGCCGATGCCGCCGCGCCCAATGTGGTGACCGCAACTGCTTTCCTGAAGGCGTTCAACGAAGGCCGCCTGCAGCATGTCGGCAAGCGCGTGGTGGTGGTCGGAGGAGGGGATACTTCCATCGACGTGGCGACCGTGGCGCGCCGTCTCGGCCATATCAAAAATGCCAATCCGACCGATGCGGAATCGGCCATCGCCGGACACCTGGCGCATGACGTGGCCACCATCTCGGCCAAGGAAGGCGCCGAAGTGACCCTGACCTCCATCTTTAATGTGGACAAGATGCAGGCCAACAAGCACGAGATCGAGCAGGCCCAAGCGGAAGGCATCGCCATCCTCGGCGGCCTGGCGCCGGTCGGCATCGTGCGCGATGCGAACGGCCGTGCCACCGCGCTGCGGGTGATCCAGTGTGAAGCAAAGATCGTCGGCGGCAAGCTGGAGATCAAAAATATCGAAGGCAGCGAGCGCGATCTTGAGGCCGATCTGATCGTGTCGGCAATCGGCCAGGCTGTCGATTTCACCGGCCTGGAGGAATTCAACAACGGCAAGGGAGCGGTGAGCGCCGACCGCAACTATGTGGTGAACGGCCAGCCGGGTGTGTTCGCCGGCGGCGACGTGATCCGTCCGCACCTGCTGACGACCGCGATCGGACACGGCTCGATCGCCGCGGACGGCATTCATAATTTCCTGCTCGGCATCGATCTGGAAAAACGTCCCAAGATCGACGCGCACCAGTTCGATCTGATGCGCAAGCTGGAAGAAAAGGGAATCAAAATCGAGGAATCGCACGAACCCTTGCGCGGCACCAACAGCAGCAATATCGCGGTGCATAATTTCGACAATCGATCCGACCGCTACATCATTCCGCACGACAAGCTGTTCCTCGGCCATTTTGGCTATACCGCGCGCAACAAGCGCGGGGTGGTGACCCTGAACAAGGAAAGTGCGCTGGGCAATTTTGATGATCGCCTGGGAAAACTGAGCGAAGCGGAAGCGGTGGCCGAGGCCAAACGTTGCATGAGTTGCGGCATGTGTTTCGAGTGCGACAACTGTGTGATGTATTGTCCGCAGACGGCGGTGTATCGGGTCAAGAAGACCGAATCGACCACCGGTCGCTACGTTGCCACCGACTATGACAAGTGTATCGGCTGCCATATTTGCGCCGACGTCTGCCCGACGGGTTACATTCAGATGGGATTGGGCGAGTGATGAAACGGCTCGCCTCCCTGTTGCTGTGTTTGTGCGTTGCGCCGACTTGGGCTGGCGAGGTGACGGGCACACCCAAGCTGGATATTGGCCGTGGCGGACAGTGCGTGGAGGACACGCAGTGGATGCGCAAGAATCACATGCACATGCTCAAGCACCAGCGCGACGAGGCGCTGCGCAAAGGGATACGCGATGAAAAGATCAGTCTTAAAAACTGTATCGAGTGCCATGCGAGCATGAAGGATGACAGCGTGATCGCGCGCGCTGACAGTTTCTGTGTCGGTTGCCACAAGTATGAGGCAGTGAAACTGGACTGTTTCGAGTGCCATTCCGGCAAGCGCAAGAGTGCATGGCTGCAGCAGAGGGACGCAAAATGAGCGAGATTGACACCCAGCGCAGGAATTTTCTGAAAACGTCCGCCGGCGCGGCAGCCGTATTGATCGCGCCGGGTTTCATGCTGTTCGACATCGCCCATGGCAAACCGCAGGGTGCCAGCAACAAGGTGCGCTGGGGGATGCTGATCGACACGGCAAAGTGCAAGTCCGGCTGCAATGATTGTGTCACTGCCTGCAACAGGGAAAACGGTCTCTCCGGCGGAACTGCCGCCACCGATTCGCAATGGATCCGCAAGATCGAGCTCAAGGACATCAGCAGCGGACGTGAAGTGTCGTTGCCCATGATGTGCCAGCACTGCGAAAACCCGCCCTGTGTCGATGTCTGTCCGACCAATGCCTCGTTTAAACGGGTGGACGGTATCGTGCTGGTGGACAAGCACCGCTGCATCGGCTGCCGCTACTGCATGATGGCTTGCCCGTACAAGGCACGCTCGTTCGTGCACGAGCCCTTGCACGACCAGAACCCGGATGTGCCGCGCGGCAGGGGGACGGTGGAGAGTTGCACCCTGTGTGTGCACCGCATCGACCAGGGCGGCAAACCGGCCTGTGCCGAAGCCTGCCCCAACAACGTGATCCTGTTCGGCGACCTGAACGATGCCGACAGCGAGATCGCCAAAAAATTGCGCAGCCTCTCCAGCGTCCAGATTCGTGCCGACCTGCACCTGAATCCGGGCGTCCGTTATCAGGGGATATAAATGTCATACACTTCGCCCAACCAGTCGAGAAGCCCGCTGTATAATCTGTTGCTAGCCACCGGACTGCTGATTGTGCTCGGCAGCCTGTTGGCCGTGCACGAGATGGAGTCCCAGGGACATATCATCACCGGCATGAACAATCAGATCGTGTGGGGGTTGCCGCACGTGTTCGCGATCTTCCTTATTGTTGCGGCATCCGGCGTGCTCAATGTCTCCTCGATCGGATCGGTTTTCAACAAGCCTGCCTACAAGGCGCGCGGGCCGCTCGCGGGATTGTTGTCGATTGCCATGCTGGGCGGCGGCCTGATGGTGCTGATGCTGGATCTGGGGCGGCCTGACCGCGTGATCGTGGCGGCGACCAACTACAATCCGACCTCGGTGTTCGCCTGGAATGTGCTGCTGTACTCCGGCATGTTCGCCGCCGTCGTGGTCTATCTCTGGACCATGATGGAGAAACGCATGTATCCGTGGTCGAAGCCGGCAGGACTACTGGTGTTCGTCTGGCGTTTCGTGCTGACCACCGGCACCGGGCTGATTTTTGCCTTCCTCGGCGCGCGCCAGGCTTACGGCTCTGCCATCCTGCCGCCCATGTTCATCATCCTGTCGTTTGCCTGGGGCTTGGCGGTATTCCATATCGTGCAGTCCTCGATCTTTGCCTGGAACGGCATCCGTCAGGACGAATATGTGCAGAAACGCATGCGCAACCTGATGGGCGTGTTTGTAGTCTCCGGGCTGTATTTCGTGGTCACTTATCACCTGACCAATTTTTATTTTTCGCGCCAGAGCGCATTTGAATATTTCATCCTGCGCGACGGCGGCATCTATCCCCAGTTGTTCTGGTGGGGCTATATCGTTATCGGCAATCTGCTGCCGCTGCTGTTGATCTTCCATCCCGCGCTGGGTAAATCGAAAAGCGTGATCGGCGCCTCGCTGGCCATCATTTTGGGCGGATTCGCCTTCCTGTATGTCTTCATCATCGGCGGGCAGGCATTTCCGCTCGACATTTTCCACGGTTATGCGGTGAGCAGCACCTTTGGCGACGGTGAAATTGCCGCGTATCGTCCCTCGGTGTATGAAGCGCTGCTCGGTTTAGGCGGTCTTGGTGTCGCTTTTATGATTACTGCCATTGGCATCCATGTGCTGAATTTCGTGCCGCGCGAAATTCCGACAAAAGTCGGACATCATTGATTTTCCCGGTGCCAGAAAGCGAATGAGGCGGCAGCCATGAGCAACCGGATGCTGATCTCGGCCGCACACAAATCTTCCGGCAAGACCATGGTCAGCATCGGCTTGTGCGCCGCGCTCAATGCGCGCGGCCATGCCGTGCAACCTTTTAAAAAGGGCCCCGATTACATCGATCCGATGTGGTTGAGCCAGGCCGCCGGCCGTCCCTGCCGCAATCTCGATATGTACCTGATGGAAAAAGACGATGTCGTGGCGACCTTTGCGCGCCATGCCGCCGCAGTGAATCTGGTCGAGGGTAACAAGGGGTTGTATGACGGTTTATCGCTCGACGGCAGCAACAGCAATGCCGCGCTGGCCATGCTGCTCGATCTGCCGGTGATGCTGGTGATCGACGCGCGCGGCATGACGCGCGGCATCGCGCCGTTGATCCTCGGTTACCAGGCGTTCGATCGCCACATCAACATCGCCGGCGTCATTCTCAACAATCTTGGCGGCTCGCGCCACGAATCCAAGCTGCGCCAAGTCATCGAGCATTACACCGACGTGCCGGTGGTCGGCGCGATCCAGCACGATGAACGCCTCTCCATCATTGAGCGCCATCTCGGCCTGATGCCGAGCAACGAGTCGATCGCGGCCCATGCCAAGATCAGGCAGATCGGCGAGGCCATCGCGGAGCAGGTTGATCTGGATAAACTTCTTGCGCTGACGCAGAAAGCGCCGCTGGCTGTCCCGCACCGGGCTGAAGTCAGCGCGCTGCCAGTCGGTGACAAGGTGCGCATCGGCATCGCGCGCGATCGCGCCTTCGGGTTTTATTACGCCGACGACCTCGATGCCTTGCAGGCGGCGGGGGCGGAGTTGGTGCCGTTCGACGCGTTGCATGACGCCCATCTGCCCGAGATCGACGGCTTGTATATCGGCGGCGGTTTTCCCGAGGCGTGCGCGGCTGAACTGGAGGCGAATGCGACACTGCGCAACGAGATCAAACAGGCCATTGAACACGGAATGCCAGCGTATGCAGAATGTGGCGGGCTGATGTACCTGTCGCGCAGTATCGCCTACGACGGGCGCACCTTCGAAATGGTTGGCGCCATTCCGGGAGATGTGAAGATGCATGCCAAACCGGTCGGGCGCGGCTACGTGCACCTGCGCGAGGATGCCGAACATCCTTGGCCGCGTCCTGCGCCACCACCGGAAAACTCGCCCCCCGTCCAACTTTCCCCCGCAAGCGGGAGAAAGAGCGAACGTGAAAAACCATCTTTTATCCGCGCACATGAATTCCATTATTCCAGCCTGGAGAATCTTCCGCCGGATAGCCGCTTCGCTTACCATGTCGAGCGCGGTTACGGAGTCGACGGCGAGCGCGACGGTCTGGTTATCCATAATCTGCTGGCTTCTTACACACATCTGCGCACCATCGGCAGTTGTTATTGGGCGACCCGTTTTATCGCTTTCGTCGGCCGCTGCAAAACACCTTCGACAACCTTGAGCAAAGAGAAAACACGATGAACTCCAGTTTGTACCAAGCCGCCATCGCGGCATTCGACCGGGCCAATTCCGAAGATCCGAACACAGAAATGTGGGATGGCAAGGAATACCCGAAAGAGCTGCTGTACGCGCAGCGCATGACCGAGATGCAGGAGCGCTATGCGCCGGACGCGCCGGAAGAAGTCAAACTGGCGGTGCGCGCCCAGCATATCCAGCGCTGGAAAAGTCCGCGCAGCGATTATCCGATGGAC
>PCWU01000109.1:7953-8128 GCA_002787455.1 Gallionellaceae bacterium CG11_big_fil_rev_8_21_14_0_20_60_62
GACACGGCGGGCGCGCTGATGAAACAGGCGGGCTATGACGACGCGATGATCGCCCGCGTCAAAACCATCGTCGGCAAGAAGGAGCTCAAGACCAACCCCGGCACGCAGATGATGGAAGACATCGTCGATCTGACCTTCCTTGAACATTACATGGAAACCTTTGCCGCGCAACACG
>PCWU01000163.1:0-436 GCA_002787455.1 Gallionellaceae bacterium CG11_big_fil_rev_8_21_14_0_20_60_62
AGGTCGGCATCGTGCGCGCGATCATTGCAAATGGATAAGATTCAACGTTGAAATGTCAGCCTGTATCACGGCTAGACCAAATGTACTTCAACACGTTTACCCAATGCCGCAGCATATTTTCGCAGCGTGCTCAAACTGGGTGAATGTTTGCCGGATGCCAGCGCACTTTCCAGGCGCGCAATGGCGGGGGCTTTGGTTCCCATGCGTTCCGCCACTTGCGATTGAGTCAAACCCGCAGCACGGCGTGCAGCCAGTATCTCGTCCAGGATGGCAAATTCCTCTTTATTCAAACGTTCATGCTCGGCCTGAACGGCGGGATTTTTCAGCATCCTGGCGACCATCTGTTCATGCGTCATGATTTTTGTTTTCATTGTTTGATCTCCTTCATCCTTTTTTCTGCGATCCTGCGCTCATGCAGCGGGGTCTTCTGCGACTT
>PCWU01000163.1:472-746 GCA_002787455.1 Gallionellaceae bacterium CG11_big_fil_rev_8_21_14_0_20_60_62
TTGCACCATAGATCGCCATCCGCTTCGTCAAACAAATATAGCGCGCTTGCAAGGTCACAGGCATGGCCATAATTGCCGCTTGGACTGCATCGTCGTAATAAGTGACGGTGTAGTTCACGCGCAGATAATAACAAATATGTTAACTAGCTTCAACGTGAGATTTTGACTGTCTTTATTCGGCGGGTGTCATCTGCGCCGGATTCAGTTCGATGCGCTGTCCGACCTTGACTTCGACCGGCTGCGGTTTGCCTGGCACGGTGACGCGCACGCTGGC
>PCWU01000163.1:771-4435 GCA_002787455.1 Gallionellaceae bacterium CG11_big_fil_rev_8_21_14_0_20_60_62
CAGTAGATGCGTTTGCCGCCGCTCTTCTGGATCATGCCGTTGACGGTGAGGGTGTCGATGCGGGCGGCAGGTTGGGCGGACTTCAGCGCCCCCTGCCGTTCCAGTTGGGCGCGTTCCTGCGGGGTGAAGAACAGGCGGCCGAGTTCGGCGGATTGCGCGGCGGGTGAAGTCAGCCCGAATGCGAAGGCTGCCAATACTGACCACGCCCACGCGGAACGATTTTGCGGGGCGGGATGATTCATGGCACGCTCCTGTTTTTCATGGTGAACCAGCCGCCGCCGCATTCGGCGGCAAGCGGCGTGCCGCCGGCGCTGTTTTCGTTGCGGGTAAGACTGCACTGATCGAGCAGAAACCAGCCTGGCAAGCGGGTGTCGAGGGTGTCAAAAAAACGCAGCAGTTGCTCTTCGTGCAGCAGTTCGATCTGCAGGCTCATCGGGCTGAAACTGAGGGAAAAATTGCCGCTATTTTGCGGCGGATTGGGCGCGTAGGGTTTTTGCGGGCCGATGGTGTATTTGAAATCCGGCACCATCTTTTGCGCGCGCAATTGTTCCAGCCCCTCGATCCAATCCAGCCGCTGCTCGTTGCCGATAACTTTTTGCAACACGAGGGCGTCGTATTCCATCTGGTATGCAGCCATGTTTTTCAAATCGCTTTGCGCATTGGCGAGCTGGCTGCGCGCATCCGCCTGCAGCCGCTGATCCTGTTTCAATTGCTGCAACGTTTTTTGCTCAAAACTGCTGCTGTAGCTGAACAGCGTGACCGCCCCGACCACTGCCAGCAGACAGGCAAGCAGGCTCCATTTGATATCGCCCAGATCGGCACTTGAGAAGCTCATGACGGATGCCTCCAGATGATCTTCAGGGTAAATTGGCCTTGTGCCGCTTCGCTATTTCCGAGACCGCTGATGCTGCCCTTGGAGGTGATGTCGAGCGGCAGGGCGGTGGCACTTACCGAGTATCCATGCTGCACCAGCGCCTGCTGGAAGTGTTCCAGATATTCCAGGCTGGAGCGATGGCTGGCGCCGAAGCCGCTGACCGCTCCGTCCAAAGTGATGACCTGCGCGGGATAAGGCGAAGGCGGCGCATCGGCAGCGCTGGCCCGCCATGCCAGCCTGCCCACACTGATGCGAGGGAAGTCTTCCAGCACCGCGCTTAATTCGTACAAAATTTCTCGCGGCGGATGCGAATACAGGTTCAATGCGCGCGCCAGCAGGACGGCGGCTTTCATGTCGGCGGCAGGCACGCTGCCATTGGAGAACTGGCGCTGGATGCTTTGCGTCTGCGCGCGCAGGCTTTGCGTTTGCTGCATGATCGGCTCGGCATCCCGCGCATAGTGTTCGCCCTGCCAGAAGGCCAGTGCGCTCCACAACATACCGGCCAGGGCAACGCCGCCGGCCAGCATGTAAAGCACCCGTCGCATTTGCCACAACAGGTAAAAATGGGTGTGCTCGGCATTGCCATAGTGTGCACGCGGTGTCTTGCGCGCCAGTTGTTCGAGCAGCAGCGGGGTGCTGTCCGAATCGACAAAAACATGCTTGAATTTGTGGCGCCGGGCAATCTCGTTGAGATCGAGATAGTGATAGATCAGGTCGCGCTCGTTCTCCAGCTTGCTTTGCAGCGGCACCGCGTCATCGGGGTGGCAGAGAATATAAACATCCAGCGTCTCCCCCGCCGGCGGCAGCGACAGGCTTTTCAGATACTGCCGCGTGCGCGGTGTTTCGTTGCTGATCGCGTCGATCAGATTGCCTTCGCCGTTGAGCGAAATCAGACGCGAAAAGTGCAGACGTTGCTCATGAAAATAGGTTTGGCGCAGACCCGCGTGTTTTTCCCAGGTCAGCAACAGAACATGCTCCGTCTTGATCCCCTTGAGCAGCGCCCCGCTGATATTCGGCACCGAGTAGATGCCGGCCAGCGGGACATGGCGGGAATGCAGAATTTCCAGCCACGGCGAGATGCGTTGCGGGTTGGTCAGCGCGGAAAAAACATACTCGTCATCGCGCCGCCCATCGCTCTGGCGTTTGATCAGGGTCGCCTGACGGAAAGGCGTGGTGCGGTAATACTGTTCAAATTTGCGCTCGATCAGCGCGCGCCGGTTGGAACCGAACAAGTGCGGCACCGTCTCCAGCTGAAAATCCTCCTCGATCACATCCACCAGCATCAACAACGGATGGCGGTGGCGTTCCAGCATGATGGAGAATTGCCCCCTGCCGTCGGCATCGTTGCCGAATTCGCGCACCACCGACTCGCCGCTGCGGCCGATGATATGCGCCCGAAAGGTTTCGGCGCTGAGGAACAGAATTGTGCGTGACATCAGAGTTGCACCTTGCTGATCAAATCATAAATCGGGGACAGCACCGACAACATCACCCAGCCCAGCAAGGCGCCGAGGATCAGTGTCATGGTCGGCTCGATCATCACCTGCACCTTTTTGATCGAATCTTTCACGTCGCGGTCGTAGAAGTAGCTGACGTTGAGCAGGGCCTGGTCGAGCTGGCCGGTCGCCTCGCCCACTTTCAGCATGCGCACCACCAGCGGCGGAAATATCCCCGTCTTCTGGAAACTTTGCGTCAGATTCTTGCCGGCCTCGATTTCGCCCATGACATTTTGCAGGCTTTGCCCGATGACCTGATTGTCCACCAGATCGCGCGAGTTGGCGATGCAATCCATGATCGTGATGCCGGAACTGTACATCATGGCAAAGGTATTGGCGAAGCGGGCGAGAATGATCTTGCGCAGGATGGGGCCGGTGGGCCAAATATTCAGCTTCAGATTGTCCACGTGATACTGCAATTTCGGATTGGCCAGCAGCGCCAGTTTATAGCTGCCGTAAAACACAAACGGCGCGAGCAGCAAAACATACCAGTACTCGACGAAGAAGCCCGAAGTGGCGAGCAAGATGCGCGTCTGGATCGGAATTTCCTGCCCCATGCCCTTGATGAATCCGACCAACTGCGGCACCAGGTAGATCATCAGGAAGAAAGTGATGGCCAGTACCACGGTGCCTACGAAAGCCGGGTAGATCATCATGTTCTTGGTCTGCGAGGCCATTTCGTCCTGCCACTTGAGCGATTCGGTGAGATGCTTGAACACATCGACCAGACGCCCGCTGTCCTCGCCCGCGCGGGTCAGACTGGCGGTGATCTTGTCGAACGCGTTCGGATGTTCGCTCATCGCCTGCGACAGCTTTTTGCCGCTCTCGATCGACTCCACCATACTGGCGATGATCTCGCGAAAAGCCGCCTCTTCCATGGTGTCGCGCAGATCGGCCAGACATTCCAGCAACGGCACTCCGGCGCGGGTCAGTTGCTCCAGATTGAAGAAGAAGGTGATGAGCGCGGCGCGCTTGATCCGGGTCGCGCCAAAGGATGAAACCCCGTCTTCCTCTTTGCCGCTGATCAGATCCAGCCCGCCGCGCTTGAGGCGCATCTCCAGATCGATCAGGTTGGCCGCATCCTGCAAGCCCCTGGCGGTCTTGCCGTCGCTGTCAATCGCCTTGTATGCGTAGAGCGCCATGGCGTCGGCTAACTGCGGTCGGACAGGTCAACCACGCGCATCACCTCGCCCACCGAACTGACACCCTGCAATATGCGGCGGATGCCGTCCTGCGCCAGCGGGCGAAAACCCTTTTCGAGCGCGGCGTGCTTGATGTCGCGAATGCTGGCACG
>PCWU01000163.1:4444-12230 GCA_002787455.1 Gallionellaceae bacterium CG11_big_fil_rev_8_21_14_0_20_60_62
CCCGGCATAACCTTGATGATGGCAAATATCGCAACCCGCCGCACGGTACAAAGTCACTTCCTCGTTGTGGTGCAGGCCGAGCAATTTGCGCTCGGCGGCATCCGGCTGATACGGATATTTGCAATGGCGACAGAGTACCCGGATCAGGCGCTGCGCCATCACCCCGATGATATTGCCGGCCAGAATGTCCGGCAGGATGCCGATGTCGAGCAGGCGCGGAATGGCCCCAATGGCTGAATTGGTGTGCAGGGTCGAATACACCTGGTGGCCGGTCATCGCCGCGCGCAGTGCCATCTCGGCGGTCGGATGGTCGCGGATTTCACCCACCAGAATAATGTCCGGGTCCTGCCGCATCAAAGAACGGATGCCGCTGGCAAAATCCAGTTTGGCCGCTTCGTTCACCGAGCTCTGGCGGATCAGCGGAATCGGGTATTCCACCGGGTCTTCCAGCGTCATGATGTTGACCGACTCGGTGTTGACGTGGCTGAGGATGGAATACAGCGTGGTGGTTTTGCCGCTGCCGGTGGGGCCGGTGACCAGCACGATGCCTTCCGGTTTGGCGATGATCGACAACAACAGCGTCAGCGCGCTTTCATCCAGCCCCAGCTGGTTGATCGGCACCAACCCCTTCTGCCGGTCCAGAATCCGCAACACCAGATTCTCGCCGTAGGAAGTCGGGTGCGAGGCGACGCGAAAATCGATGGGGCGACCGGACAGGCGCAAGGAGATGCGCCCGTCCTGCGGCGCGCGCGTCTCGGCAATGTTCATCCCGCTCATCACCTTCAGGCGCACCACCATCGCCGGCCAGAAACTCTTGTGCAGACTGCGCACCTGGCGCAGCACGCCGTCCACGCGGTAACGGATGCGCAGGAAACTGTTTTCCGGCTCGAAGTGGATGTCGGACGCGTTCTGTTGCACAGCTTCGGTGAGCAGCGCATCGATCAGGCGCACCACCGGCTGGCTGAATTCGTTGACCCCCTGTTGCAGGCCCTGATGCTCCATCTCGCCCGGCTCGATCTCGTGCAGGATGCCGTCGATGGACAGCTCGAAACCGTAATACTGGTCGATCGCGCGCAGGATATCGGATTCGCTCGCCAGCAGCGTAATCAGCCGGTACTCGTCTTTCAACAGCGCGCGCACCTGGTCGAGGGCGATGATGTTGTCCGGGTCGGCGATGGCGAGGGTGAGGTTCTTGCTGCCCGTATCGACCGAGATCGGCACCAGTTGATAGCGCCGCGCCACTTCCTTCGGGATCAGGGTGACCGCCGCCGAATCGACGATCACGGTGGCCAGATCAACCGTCTCCTGACCCAGATTTTCCGACAGCACGTCGCGGATGGTCGCCTCGGACAGAAAGCCCAGACGCACCAGCAGACGTCCCAGCGGTTGCGGCGATTTGCTTTGCTCCTGGGTGGCGATGCGCAACTGATCCTCGCTGATCACGCCTTTGGCGATCAGCAATTGACCGATGGGCTGCTGGAACTGTTGCTGCGGAACTGCCATCGTTATCCTTATTTTGCCGCGCTCAATTCGCCCAGGCGGCGCTGCGTCTGCGCGGCATCGAAGCCGGACAGGCCGGAAGGATCAAGCTGCAAGCTTTGGCGGTAGTAATCTGCCGCCAACTTGCGCTGCCCGAGGTGGTCCAGACTGACCGCAAGATTGTAGGAAAACTGGGGGTTGCCCGGAGCCAGCGCCAGCGCGGTGAAATACGCCTGCTGCGCCTCGGCCCAGCGCGATTGGTCCATATAGACATTGCCCAGCGCGTAGTGCAAGGCAGCCGAGCGCGGTTGACTGTCCAACATTTGGCGCAGCCGGATCTCCGCGTCTTCGGAATTTGGCGCGGCGTAGAACGTCATCGCCGCCAGCGCCACCGGGTCGCGCGGATCAAGCTGCAACACTTGCCGGTAAAACTGCTGCGCCTGCCGATCATTGCCGCTTTGTTGCGCGATCGCGCCCAGCCCGAGCAAGGCATCGCGGTTGCGCCCGTCCTGTGCCAGCACATTGCGGTAGCCGGCGCCGGCCGCCGCATAATCCCCGCGTTGATAAGCTTGCCATGCGTCCTGCAAAGCGGGGGTAATCGTGTCCGCCTGTATCTTGCGCCGAATGGCGAGGCGCGGCGGACGCGGCTCAGTCACCCTGTCCGGGCGCGGCTTGGCCACCACCGCTGCCGGCGGAGCAGCCACCGGCGCTTGTGCCGCCGCTTGCACTGGCGGGGTCGGCACCTCGGCCACAGGCTCCGGCTCAATTGCCGCGACCAAGCGCGGCGGAGGCGGAGGCGTCACCTGTTGCGGTGGCGGCGGCACCGCGCGCACAGCCATCTGTTGCACCGGCGGATTGAGCTCGCGCCACACGTAATAGCCGTAACCCGCGCCAATGGTGCCGCAGATGAGCAAAGTGGTCGGCACCAGACCAAGATTCCAGCGCCAGCGCGGCGCGGCTTTTTTCTTCGCCGCAAACAGATTCTGCCCGGCAGAACGCGAACTCTCGGTTCTAGACGCTTCGGCGGAGGCCTGACTTTGGGCTTTTTGATCGGGATGCTCTTCCAGTGTCAGCCCGGTGCTTTGCGCATCCCGCCCGGATTTCTTCATCGCATCGAGAAGCAGGCTCATTTCCCCCCCTTGCCAGTTTCAGGCAGAAGAAAATCCGCCGTCGGCAGATTGTCGCGGAAGGCGGCAAAATCGCCGTCAATACTGGCATCCTTGATCACCACCGGGCGCAGGAAGATGACCAGTTCGGTTTTCTTCTTGGTATCGTCACGATTATTGAACAGGTTGCCGGCCACCGGGATACGGCCCAGCCCGGGAATGCCGTTAGTCAGGTTGTTGATCTCGTCCTGCATCAGGCCGCCCATTACCGCGATCTGGTTGTTGCCGATCTTCAGCACCGACTCCAACTCGCGGGTTTGCAGTTGCGGGATGCGGCTGGTGACCCCGGCAGCCGCGAGCGACGGGTTGGGATCATTGACGAAACCGAGCAGGCGGGTAATGGAAGGACGCAAATTGAGCAGCACGGTGTCGCTGTCGTCGATCTGCGGGGTGACACTCATGGTAAAGCCGGTCGGCACCGTCACCGCCGTGGTGGTGAAGGTGGTGGTGCTGGTGGTCTGGTTGCTGACGGTATCTGCCTTGATGGTGAAATAGACCAGATTGTCCACCACGCGCAGCATCGCGGTCTGGTTGTTCATCACGCTCAACTTCGGGCTGGACAGCACCTTCACATCACCAAACGTCTCCAGCAAGGAAACGCTTGCATTCAAGCTGCCCAGACGGGAGGTCGGATTCACATAATTCAGAATGAAGGTGCCGATATTCGCCGTTGTGTCGGTGGGCAACTGCTGGCTGGAAATCGCCTGCCCCAGCGAAAACCCTTTGGTATCCCCGGCGGAAAGTAATTTCGACCAGTTGATGCCCTGCTGATAGTTGCTGCTCAATGTGACCTCGGCAATCGTCGCCTCGATCAGCACCTGGCGGCGCGCGCTGCGCATCACCTGCACGATGAACTCGCTGATCTTTGCGTGCTGTTTGCCGGTGGCGCGCACGGTGATGATGCCGGCCTCGGGATTGGAGATCACCGATGCCGCCTGCAGGGTGCGATAGTCCTTGAAATCCTGTTCGCTGCTCTTTTGTTGTGCGGCAACCGGGGGCTTGCCCCCATTTTCCGTCTTGGCACCGCCGTCTTCTTCGTCCGAAGATTTCACCGCTTCGCTCGACGCGCGCCGGCTCACCACGATCTCCTTGTCAGTCTCGTTCAGGATGTCGGTGATGTTTTTCACCAGCGTGTCCCAGAAATGGTTCTTCGATGAATTCTTGATCGACAGCTGCGAATTGTTGCCGCTCGCGGTGCTTCCTCCCACTTGGGTGGTATTGGACATGCCGCCGTCGGAATCGCGCGACATATTGACGTAATCGATCTTGTAGTTTTTCAGATAGGGCGAATCCGGCATCACCGCCAGGCGGCTGTCATTCAAATCGTAGCGCATCGCCACCTGCTGGCTGATGCGTTCAAGGATCTGCGCCAGCGTCTGGTTGATCGCGTTGATCGTGACATTGCCCTCGATCCCCGGATGAATGTCGATATTGATTTTGGCATCGCGCGCCAGCGCGAACAGGACCTCGCGCGCCGGCAAATTGGTGACCACCACGCTATACGTCTCGACTTTTTCCGCGGGCCTGGGCGGCGGCAACACCACGGCATGGCGGATCGGCTGCGGTATTGCCCCCCGGTTTTGCGCCGTAGCGGGCGCCTGTTGGATATGTTGACTCGAAGGCTTGATTGGCCTTGTACCACAGGCAACAAGGATCAAACTGGCAGCGCAAAGCAGAAAAAAGCGAGTCATGATTCTGGTTTCTCCCTGATGTTTGGTGCAAAGTAACCCAATTCAACCCTGCTGGCAACCAATCCAACAGCCTATATATTTTTTATATCATCGGCTTAAGGCGCTTCTTGCGAGTCATCTAACAAGTACACGGTCGGTGCAAACGCATCCAGATAACGTTGCGGCAGGTTGGCCATTGCGGCGCGCGCCTCGCGACCGTCGGCAAAGCGACCAAACAACACGCGGAAGGCGTTGTTACCGTGCAATCTGATCGGCAACACGCGTATATCGTCCAGCACCCCCAGCTTCCTTGCCCGCCGCAGAAATCCCTCCATCCGTTCGGGCTGCACATTCTCGGTGTAAAACAACTGAATACTGGCCGACCCGCCCGGAGCTGTCGCCAGCATCTCGCGCGTCGCCTCCATCTGCTGTTGCAGCAAGCTGCCCGGCGGAATGCCTTTCAGCTCGCGCATCGGCGGGCGCGGTGGGGGCGAAGGTGGCGGCGGCTCCACCGGTTCTGCCGCATCGAGCGGTGCGGGCAGTGCCGCTGCCGAACCGGTCACCGGCAAATCGTGGCTGGCGACGACATCACTTGCAACCGCCAACAGCGGCGCAGAGGGAAGATCAACGGTCGGCGCGGGAGAATTCTGCGCCGCCGGAGTTTGCGCGAGAGGCGCTGCCGGCTGCCCCGACTGGTTGATAAACCAGCCGGCGCCGGCGAAGATTGCCGCCACCGTCACCGCCCCCAATATCACCGCCTGTTTGCGCCCGTCCCATTGCCGCATCGGCATCATCTCGCTGTCGCGCAGCGCCGCCTTGACATGGCGCGCCCCGATTGCATGATTATTTTCGACAAACGCCGCCAACAATGCCTTGTCGGCCAGAATGTTGACCCGCCGCAACAGTCCCTGAGACGCTTTGGCGATCATCTTTTCCGCCTCCGCGCTGAAATTATCGGGGCCTTTGTAACCGGCCGCGCGCATGCGGAACATCAGGTAATCGTGGATAAATTTTGGCGACAGCGGCAGGATGGTGAAGTGATGGACGATGCGATCTTTCAGTTGCCGCATATTGGTCTGCATCAGCTTCTGGTCCAGCTCCGGCTGGCCGAACAACACGATCTGCAGCAGCTTATGCTTGCCGACCTGCAGGTTGTACAGCAGGCGCAATTCCTCCAGTGTGTCCAGCGGCATCGCGTGCGCCTCGTCCACCAGCACCACCGCCCGCTCGCCGCGCTCGTACATGGCTTCGAGATGGTTCTGCAAGGTTTGCAAAATCACGCTGATACGCTTGCCCTCAAGGTCGAGCTGCAGGCGGTCGCAGATCGCGTACAGCAACTCGTCGCGCGACATGCTGGGGTTGGCCAGATAGATCGCCTTGATGTTGGTCGGCAGCTTGTCCAGCAGCATGCGGCAGAGCATGGTCTTGCCGCTGCCGACTTCGCCGCCGACCTTGACGATGCCTTCGCCGTCACTGATCGCATACACCAGCGCATCAAGGATTTCTCCCCGGTTCGCGCCGGAAAAGAAAAATTCGGTGACCGGCGTAATCTTGAACGGCGGTTCGGTCAGGCCAAAATGCTCCAGATACATCATTGCCCCTTTACTGGTTGCGCTGTTGCGTGCCGTGTTTTTGCAAGGCTTCCATTCGGCTGTACAAGGTGGTGCGCGCGATGCCCAGCATTTTCGCGGCCTCGCTGACATTGCCGCGCGCCAACTCCATCGCGGTATCGACGTAGGTTCGAGTATAGCCCATCAGCAAATCATCCAGATTAAACTCGCCCTGCAACAGGCGCGACTGCGCATCCTCCGCCAGCGGCGCGCCGTCGGGTAGCGCGGGCTGCGGATCAAACTCCGCTTCAAGCCGGGTTGCACTCAAAGTTGCGCCCGGATAGCGCGTCATCAGACGGATCACAATGTTGCGCAATTCGCGCGTGTTGCCGGGAAACGGATAGCGCAGCCAGGCTTCCTGCGCCGCCTCGTCCAGGGTGAAACAGGGAACCTGCAATTGCGCGGCATACTCGGCGCAGAAATGCTCGAGCAGACGCAGCTTGTCCGCGCCCAGCTCGCGCAGCGGCGGCACATTAATGGTGAACACGCTCAGGCGATGGAACAGGTCGGCGCGAAAACTGCCGTCGCGCACCGCCTGCGCCAGCACCCGGTTGGTGGCGGCAACGATGCGCGCATTGCTCCTGCGCGTCGCGGTCTCGCCGACGCGCTGATATTCGCCATTTTCCAGCACTCGCAATAATTTGGCCTGCAATTCCAGCGGTAACTCGCCGATCTCGTCGAGGAACAGCGTGCCGTCCCGCGCTTTTTCAAAAAAGCCTTCCTGCGCCGCCGTGGCGCCGGTGAACGCGCCCTTGGCGTGGCCGAACAGCGTGGATTCAAGCAAATTTGCGGCGATGGCGGCACAGTTGATCGCCACCAGCGGCGCCGCCGGATTCGTTCCCAACTGGTGCAGCGCGGCGGCCACCAGTTCCTTGCCGCTGCCCGACTCGCCCTGGATCAGCACCGGATAAGGGGTGTTCGCATACAGCTTGATCTGGCTGCGCATCGCCTCCACGGCAGGACTTTCGCCGACCAATCCGAGACGCCTGGCGTTCTGTACAGCGGCGCGCTGTTCGCCGCGCCGCGCGATCCACGCCGCGCGCAACTGGTCGCGCAGGGTCTCCGGACGGCAGGGTTTGGCCACAAACTCGAACGCGCCGAGCGCGCGGGCATGGCGCGCGTTGCCCTCCTCGCTTTGCCCGGACAAGGTGATGATCTTGATCTGCGGCGAATGCGCGAGCAATTCGGTGATCAGACGAAAGCCTTCCTGCGGACGGTGCGGTGTCGGCGGCAGTCCCAGATCGACCAGCGCCAGTTCGGGCGGCGCCGCCAGATCGCGCACCAGCCGGATCGCCTGCGCGCGGTCTTCCGCCAGCAAAATATCAAATTCGCCGGACAGTGCGAGACTCAACGAATCGCGGATGAGCGGATCGTCGTCAACAATAAGCAGGCTGGGTAAATGCAAGGTTTTCATGGGCGGCGCGACTACCGGATTGTCAATCGCGCGCAGGATAGCCAGTATTCACTCGCAGCTCAAGCGCCCGATATAAACGGAAGGGGTGATACAATGCGCGACCGTTTTTTTGCAGAGCATGAATATGTCCGGTGAGACACTGGTTGAAATTCACGACGTGAATTTTGCCTACGACAAGCGCCCGATCCTGAAGGGGATCAACATGGCGTTTGGCAAAGGCAAAGTGATCGCCATCATGGGCGGCAGCGGTTGCGGCAAGACCACCCTGTTTCGTCTGATCGGCGGCGCGCTGAAACCGTCGCGCGGCGAAGTGCGCATCGCCGGCAAGGTTATCCACGAGATGAACGAGCGGGAGCTGTACGAGATGCGCTGCCAGATGGGCGTGCTGTTCCAGTTCGGCGCGCTGTTCACCGACATGTCGGTGTTCGACAACGTGGCGTTCCAGTT
>PCWU01000163.1:12245-14978 GCA_002787455.1 Gallionellaceae bacterium CG11_big_fil_rev_8_21_14_0_20_60_62
AGCACTCGAATCTGCCGGAAGAACTGATCCGCGACCTGGTGATGATGAAACTGCACGCGGTCGGCCTGCGCGGCACGCACGAGCTGATGCCGGCCGAGCTGTCCGGCGGCATGGCGCGGCGGGTCGCCCTGGCGCGCACGGTGGCGCTCGACCCGATGCTGATTTTGTACGACGAACCGTTCGCCGGCCTCGACCCGATTTCGCTGTCGGTGGTCGGCCAGCTGATCCGCAAACTGAACGACGCGCTGGGTTCGACCTCGGTCATCGTCACGCATGATGTGCAGGAGTCATTAAAGATCGTGGATTACGTGTATTTCATCTCGGAGGGCGTGATCAGGGCGGAAGGCACGCCGGAACAGATCCGCGCCTCGGCCGACCCGTTCGTGCGCCAGTTCGTGCACGGCGAAATCGACGGGCCCATCCCTTTCCATTACGCCGGGCAAAACAGCTATGCCCGGGATTTGGGAGTACCCGCCTGATGTCCGCACTCAAAACCACCCGCGCCATCGGCCATCGCGTGATTGATGCGGTTTGGCGGCTCGGCGTTGCCGCGCGTTTCCTCGCTTACACCCTGCTGCATTCCGCTTCCAGCTGGCGCCGCTTCCAGCTCATCGTGAAGGAACTGTTCTCCAGCGGAGTCATGTCGCTCATCATCATCGGCGTCGCCGGCACCTTCGTCGGCATGGTGCTCGGCCTGCAGGGTTACGAAACTCTGAAACGCTACGGCTCCGAATCGGCGCTGGGTTCACTGGTCGCCCTCAGCCTGGTGCGCGAACTGGGGCCGGTGCTGGCGGCGCTGCTGTTCGCCAGCCGCGCCGGCTCGGCGATGACCGCCGAGATCGGCCTGATGAAGGCGACCGAACAGATTGCCGCGATGGAAATGATGGCGGTCAACCCGATTGCGCGCGTGGTTGCGCCGCGCTTCTGGGCCGGCGTCATCTCGATGCCGCTGCTCGCCGCCATCTTTTCCGCGATGGGCGTGTTCGGCGGCTACCTGGTCGGCGTGGTGCTGATCGGCGTGGATGCCGGCTCGTTCTGGTCGCAGATGCAATCCGCCGTCGATGTGCGCAACGACATCGTCAACGGCATCATCAAGAGTTGCGTTTTCGGCGTGGTGGTCACCCTGATCGCCCTGTTCGAGGGATTCGATGCGCCGCCGACCGCGGAAGGGGTATCCGGCGCGACCACGCGCACGGTGGTCGAGTCATCGCTTGCCATCCTGATGCTCGACTTTATTTTGACTGCATTTATGTTTCGGGGAGTTTGATCATGCAACGGACGGTACTTGATTTGTGGGTGGGCGCATTCGTGCTGGCGGGAATCGGCGCGCTGGTTATTCTGGCCTTCAAAGTAGGCAATATGAGCACCTATAACGGCTCCGACACCTATCGCCTGCAAGCCTATTTCACCAACATCGGCGGCCTGCGCCCGACCGCCTCGGTGCGCAGCGCCGGGGTGCTGGTGGGGCGGGTCGGCGCGATCACCCTCGACACCGAGCGCTACCAGGCGAGGGTCGAGCTGGATATTGACAAACGCTACCAGTTTCCGGCGGACACCTTTGCCAACATCCTCACCTCCGGCCTGCTCGGTGAACAATACATCGGCCTGCTGCCGGGCGGCGACGACGAGATGCTGGCGGAAGGCGGGCAGTTCAAACAGACCCAGTCCGCCATGGTGCTGGAAGACCTGATCGGCAAATTCATGCTCAACCAGGCCGACGCCAAAAAATAACCGGGAGAACCAGATGAAACGCATCCTCGCTTTGTTGCTGGCCGGCCTGATCAGCCTGCCCGCGCTCGCCCAGCGCGACGAATCCACCCCGGACGGTCTCATCATGAACACCGTCGATAAAGTGCTGGACATCGTGCGCAAGGACCAGGCCATCGTGACCGACCGGCAACGCCTGTTCACCCTGGTCGAATCCACCATCGTTCCGCATTTCGACTTCGCCCGCATGACCCGGCTGGCAGTGGGCAGGCCGTGGCGCGATGCCACCCCCGAACAAAGAACCGCGCTCACCGCCGAATTCCGCAATCTGCTGGTGCGCACTTACACGATTACCTTCAGCAATTATGTCGAGCCGAAGATCGACTTGAAATCCGTGCGCAGGCTGGATGAAAACGAAGCCACCGTGCTCACCGAGATCGTGATTTCGGACGGGCGCGTGGTGGCGGTCAACTACGAAATGCGCAGGAGCGGCGGCGGCTGGAAAGTGTTCGACGTGGTGGTGGAAGGCATCAGCCTGGTGACCAGCTACCGCAACTCCTTCACCGACCAGATCCAGCGCGACGGCATCGACGGCCTGATCCGCTCGCTCGTTGAGAAAAATCAGTCATCCCAGGTCGCCGTCCAACCCGTCGCGGTGAAAACCAATTGATCCGCATCGAAAATGACCGCCTGCTGATTTCCGGGCCGCTGACCCTGGAAACCATCGGCGAAATCGCCGCCACCCCGCTTTGCGCCGAACAACCGGTGCGGGTGATCGACCTGGGCGAAGTGGAAAAAGTCGATTCCGCCGCGGTGGCGCTGCTGCTGCACTGGCTGCGCCAGGTCGCGCAAAAGGAGTGCAAGCTCACCTTCGCCAACGTGCCGAAAGAATTGCACAGCCTCGCCGCGCTGTATGACGTGGCCGACATTCTTGCGCTTTCGGCCAACGAGAAAGCATAGGTTTAGTTGCAATTCGTATTGAAATGAGCGCAGGTTGCGGAAAATAAGCCGGCAGGCCTGTTTCAC
>PCWU01000136.1 GCA_002787455.1 Gallionellaceae bacterium CG11_big_fil_rev_8_21_14_0_20_60_62
AGCGCGGCAATCTTGCCCAGCAGTTCCTGGGCGTTGATCGGTTTGGTGACGTAGTCTTTTGCCCCCTGGCGCAGACCCCATATCTTGTCGGTTTCCTGGCCCTTGGTGGTGCAAATAATGACCGGGATGTGCTGGGTGGCGTCATCCTTGGTGATGGCCCGTGTCGCCTGGAATCCGTTCAGGCCGGGCATCACCACATCCATCAGGACCAGATCGGGCAGGGCACTTTTGGCCGTAGCGACCCCTTGCTCGCCACTCTCGGCAAAAATGACTTCGAATCCCTGTTTGGCCAGCAGTTCGCCCAGCACATGGCGCTCGGTCGCCGAATCGTCCACCACCAGCACTTTCTTAATTGCCATATCCTGTTTCCTCGTATCGTTGTGTATGCGCGATCACTGCTTCGATCAGGCTTTTCTTGTTGAACGGTTTGGTCAAATACTGGTCGGAGCCAACCAGCTTGCCGCGTGCGCGGTCGAACAGCGTGTCCTTGCTGGTCAGCATCACCACCGGCACGTTCTTGAAGTCGCGATGATTCTTGATCAGCGCGCAGGTCTGGTAGCCGTCCAGGCGCGGCATCATCACATCGACGAAAATCACGTCCGGTTTGTGATCCACCACTTTGGACAAGCCGTCAAAACCGTCTTCGGCCAGCACCACCTTGGCGCCGGCCTGGGACAGGAAAATCTCGCCGCTGCGTCGGATGGTGTTGCTGTCGTCGATTAGCAGCACTCTGATGCCCGATAAATTGTTGTTCATATCTCCCCCGCGCCGGTTGTTTTGGATAGCCCGGCTGTTGGTCGTTGCCTGAACGCAATAGTTACAGGCACGGACGAGCGGATGCTACCGCACTTTGCGCCGCTTGCTCAACGTTTCCAGAAGGCCGGGGTGAACAAAATCAGCACCGTGAAGATTTCCAGCCGCCCGACCAGCATGCCGAAACTGCAAATCCAAGTCTGGAAATCGGTTAATCCGGCATAGTTGGCGGCGGGGCCGACCAAGCCCAGGCCGGGGCCGAAGTTGTTGACGCAGGCCAGTGTGGCGGTGAAGGCGCTGATGAAATCAAGCCCGCTGATGAGCAGCACGAAGGTCATCCCCGCGATCACCATGAAATACAGAAAGATGAAACCGAGTACCGCGAACACGATGTTGTTCTGCACCACGTGGCCGCCGATCTTCATTGGATTGATGGCGTTAGGGTGGAGCAGCTTGATGAATTCGCGTCCCGCCTGTTTGACCAGAACCAGGGTGCGCATCATCTTGATGCCACCGCCGGTGGAGCCGGAGCTGGCTGCGATGCAACCGACGAACAACATCCACAGCGGGGCGAATATCGGCCATTGCGCATAATCGACACTGGCGAAACCGGAGCTGGCACCGATCGATACCACATTGAAACTGGCATGGCGCAGTGCGGTTGCAAACGAGGGATAAACATCGTTGAACCAGAGGAAAAATGCGATTCCAAAGCAACTGGCAACGATCAGCCCCAGCGCGGCCTGCGCTTCGGTGTCGAACAGATAAACGCGCAAAGTCTTGCCGCGCCAGGCAAGAAAGTGGGTGGCGAAATTGATCACCGCGAACAGCATGAACACGATCATCACGAACTCGATCAGCGGCGAATCGAACCAGCCGACACTGGCATCGTGGGTGGAAAACCCCCCCAGCCCGGTAGTGGAAAAACCGTGGCAGACCGCATCCAGCCACGACATGCCGGCCCATTTGAGCGCACCGATACAGGCCAGCGTGATGATGGCATAAACCACCCACAGGTTGCGCGCGGTGTCGGCGATGCGCGGGGTCAGCGCGGTCTCCTTCATCGGCCCCGGGGTCTCCGCCTTGAACAATTGGCGGCCGCCGATGCCCAGCAGCGGCAGCACGGCAACCGCCAGCACGATGATGCCGAGGCCGCCCAGCCATTCCATCTCGTGCCGCCAGATATTGATCGCGGGGGACAGGCTGTCCAGCCCCGTCAGCACGGTCGCGCCGGTGGTGGTGATGCCGGACATCGTTTCAAAATAGGCATCGGTAAAAGATAGCCCGGGGAGCGCAAGCAGCAAGGGCAAGGTACCGAAGGCAGGCATCGCGCTCCACATGGCGACCACCAGCAAATAGCCGTGGCGGGTGGAAAGTTCGCCCTTGTAACGGCGGGTCAGCAGCCACATCAACACCCCTGCGGCAGCGGTGACCAGCATGGCCAGCAGAAAATCGATAAACAGACTTTGCTCGTGATAGAGCAGGGCGGTGAACAGGGGCAACAGGAGAGTCAGGCTGAACATGACCAGGATCAGGCCCAGCGCGTTGATGACGGTCAGCGTGCGGCCCATCAGAAAAACCCGAGTTTGACCTGAAACAGTTTCTCGACTTTCTTCAGCATCTTCTTGTCCACCACAAACACGATCACATGGTCTTCCGCCTCGATCACCGTGTCATGGTGGGCGATGACCACTTCCCCATTGCGCACGATGGCGCCGATGGTGGCACCCTTGGGCGATTCAATCTCGTCGATGCGCCGCCCGACCACCTGCGAAGACTCGCGATCGCCGTGGGCAATCACCTCCAGCGCTTCGGCCGCGCCCCGGCGCAGCGAGTGCACCGCGGCGACATCGCCCTGGCGCACGTAGGCGAGCAGCGAACCGATGGTGATCTGCGCCGGCGACAGGGCAATGTCGATCTTGCCACCCTGCAGCAGATCGACATAGGCGCCGCGATTGATCAGGGCGATCACCTTGCGCGCACCGGCCTGCTTGGCCAGCAGGGCGGACATGATGTTGTTCTCGTCGTCGTTGGTGAGCGCGCAGAACACATCCACCTCGCCGATGTGTTCCTGCTGCATCAGCTTCTCGTCCGTGCCGTCGCCATGCAGCACCAGGGTGTTCGTCAATTTGCCGGCCAGGCGCTCGCAGGCTTGCTTGTTGAATTCGATCAGCTTGACCTGATAGTGATGCTCGATCTCCCGGGCCAGGCGAAAGCCGATGTTGCCGCCGCCGACGATGGCGACGCGTTTCGCCGGCTTGTCCATGCGCCGCATTTCTTTCAGCACACTGCGGATGTTTTCCGTGGCGGCGATGAAGAACACCTCATCGCCTTCCTCGATGACGGTATCGCCCTCCGGGATCAGCGGGCGATCCTGGCGGAAGATCGCCGCCACCCGCGCTTCCACCTGCGGCATGTCGGTGCGCAGAAAACTCAGCGGTTGGCCGACCAGCGGGCCGCCCTTGAAGGCGCGCACCGCCGCCAGCGAGGCTTTGCCCTGCGAGAATTTCTGCACCTGCAAGGCTTCCGGGAATTCGATCAGCTTGACGATGTACTCGGTCAGGATCTGTTCCGGACAAATGGAAAAATCGACACAGAAGTTATCCGCATTGAAAATGTCTTCGCGGTTGAGGTAATCGGCGGCGCGGATGCGCGCGATGCGCGTCGGCGTGTTGTACAGGCTGGCCGCCAGTTTGCACGCGACCAGATTGACCTCGTCGCTCTGGGTCACTGCCAGCAGCATGTCGGCATCCCTGATGCCGGCCTGCTCAAGAGTTGACGGGTGCGCCGCATTGCCGACCACGGTGCGCAGATCAAGCCGGTCCTGCAGCAGACGCAGCTTCTCACCGTCGGAATCGACGATGGTGATGTCGTTCGCTTCACCGACCAGACTTTCCGCCACCGTCGAACCGACTTGCCCAGCCCCCAGGATCAGGATCTTCACGCGGCCTCGCCTTTCCATTTGATCGAGCAGCCCATGCTGGCAATCTGTTCGCGCGGCCCCTGTCCGGTCTGTGCCACCTGCAGCATGGCGTTGAACAGGTCGCGCGGCGCGTCTGCCACGGCTTCCTTGCGCGACGCATCGAGGCGGCCGCGATATTGCAGTTCGAGATTGGCGTTGAAGCCGAAAAAGTCCGGGGTACACACCGCGCCGTAGTCCCGGGCGATCTGCTGCGTCTCGTCCCACACATATGGGAACGGGTAGGAATACTCCTGCGCCACCTTCTTCATGTTCTCGAACGAATCCTCCGCATACTCGGCCGGATCGTTGGACAGGATGGCGATGCTGTGGATACCGTGCCGCTGCAATTCGCGCGTGTCGCGGATGATGCGGTCGCGGATCGACTTCACATAAGGGCAGTGGTTACAGATGAACATCACCAGCAGGCCGTTCGGACCGCGCGCGTTGTCGAGCGTGTAGCGCTTGCCCTCCACGCCCAACAGATCAAAGGGGCGGGCTTTCCAGCCGAAATCGCACAAAGGGGGGTGCAGACTGACCATGACAAAATCCTTCTGATAGACAGCGTGATTTTTCGCGGCGTTATATTATCACGCCCATTAAATCCGCCACTTGTTCCTATGTCCGCCCCCAGATTCTACTGTCCGCCTCCCTTGCCCTCCGGCGCCCACTGTGAATTGCCGCCCGAGGCGGCGCACCATGCCAGCCGGGTATTGCGCCTGCGGGTCGGTGATGCGGTGCAGATCTTCGACGGCCGGGGCAACGCGCTGGATGCCACGCTGCATGCCATCAACGGCAAGCGCGTGTCGCTCGGCAATCTGCAAACCTGCATGGCAACAGCGGCGAGCGGGCTGCACATCGTGCTCGCGCAGGCGATGTGCGGCAGCGAAAAAATGGACTGGGTGGTGCAAAAGGCGACCGAACTGGGCGCGGCCGAAATCATCCCGATCCAGACCCGGCGCAGCGTGGCCAGGCTCGCGCCGAGCCGCGCCGACAAGCGCACCCTGCATTGGCATAATGTCGCGGTGGCAGCGTGTGAACAGTGCGGGCGCAATGAACTGCCGCAGTTGCAGGCACCGCAGGAGATGGCGGATTGGCTGCGCGGGATGCGCAATGCCGGTGGCGGCAAGTTCATCCTGCTACCAGGCGGCGCGGGCGGACTACAAGCACAACCACGCCCGCAGGACCGAGTCACTTTGCTGATCGGGCCGGAGGGCGGGTTTACCGGGGACGAGGCAAATGTTGCCCAACAGGCCGGCTTCGTTCCCATCCTGCTCGGGCCGCGCGTGCTGCGAACCGAAACCGCCGCCGTCGCCGGGATGGCTGCGATACAGACCCTGTGGGGCGACTTTCAATAACTGCATTGCAAAACAATAATCCGCAGATGACACAGATTCACGCAGATTAAAAACACATCTGGGACGTATTGAGACCAGCCAGTTTGGCGATAAGGGATTTTTAGACCGCTCGTTTTGTTAATCCGGTTAATCTGCCGACAAAAGCTTTTTTGTTTTATATCAAGGAGGCATCATGCCCTACGTCAATATCCGCATCGCGGGCGAATTAAGCCGTGAACAAAAGGCGAAGATCGCTGCAGAAATTACCGACACGCTGGAGCGCATCGCGCACAAGCCCAAGTCGTATACTTACATCGCTTTCGACGAGCTGCCCGACGAGAACTGGGCGATCGCCGGCAAGTTGCTGGATGAGGAATAGATAATCCCCGAGGAGAACTTCATGCCCGCCACCGTAGCACCCGCCGATTTCGTCGCCTGGTTCCGCTCCGTCGCGCCCTACATCAATGCCTTTCGCGGCAAGACCTTCGTCATCGCCTTTGGCGGTGAAGTGGTGGCGGACGGCAAGTTTGTCGAACTGACCCACGATTTTAATCTGCTTGCCGCGCTCGGCATCCGTCTGGTACTGGTGCACGGCGCACGGCCGCAGATCGAGCAACATCTGGCCAGACACAAGCTGGAAGACACCTATCACCTCGGCATCCGCCTGACCGATGCCGAGACCATGCAGTGCGTGAAGGAGGCGGTCGGCCGGGTGCGGGTAGAGATTGAGGCGCTGCTGTCGATGGGGCTGGCAAATTCTCCGATGGCGAACGCCGACATTCGTGTGGCGGGCGGCAATTTCATCACCGCGCAGCCGATCGGCGTCATCAACGGGGTGGATCTGGAACACACCGGCAGTGTGCGCAAGGTCGATGTCGCCGCGCTCAACGACCGCATGGAATTCGGCGAAGTGGTGCTGCTGTCGCCGCTTGGCTATTCGCCCACCGGCGAGGTGTTCAACCTGACCCTGGAAGATGTGGCCACCGCCACCGCCATCGCGCTGGACGCGGACAAGCTGGTGTTCCTGATGGATCCCGACGGGGTGACCGACAGCAGGGGCAAACTCAGCAAGGAGCTGACCATTGCCGATGCGCAGGCGGTGCTCAACAGGAAGCGCCAGTTGCCGGATGACGTGAGCCTGTTTTTGCCCTGCGCGGTGCGCGCCTGCGAAGCCGGGGTGGCGCGCACCCATCTGATCAGCCGCCATACCGACGGCGCGCTTTTGCAGGAATTATTCAGCGACGACGGCATCGGCACCATGGTGGTGGAAAGCACGCTGAACACGCTGCGCGCGGCGACCATCGAGGACGTGGGCGGCATCCTGCAGCTGCTGCGCCCGCTGGAAGAGGAAGGCATTCTGGTGCGGCGTTCGCGCGAGTTGCTGGAACAGGAGATCGCGCGTTTCCAGGTGCTGGAACACGACCACCGCATCATCGGCTGCGCCGCGCTGTACCCGTTTCCGCATGAGGCGGCAGCCGAGCTGGCCTGTCTGGCGGTTGATCCGTCCTGCCGCGATCGCGGCTACGGCGAGGCAATCCTCAAACACATGAGCAGTCTGGCCAGGTCGCAGGGCATGAAAAAGCTGTTCGTGCTGACCACGCGCACCGCGCACTGGTTCATCGAGCGTGATTTCAGGGAAGCCGATGTGGGACAGTTGCCGAAAGAGAAAAAAGCGCTGTACAACTACCGCCGCCGGTCCAAGGTGTTCGTCAGGAACCTGAAATAAGGCGTTATATTTCATCGGCGTGTAACATGGCACGCCTATCATTAACCGATTATGGAGAACGACAATGACAAGAATGGTGCAGTGCGTAAAACTCGGACGCGAAGCGGAAGGTCTGGAGCGCCAGCCATACCCCGGCGCACTGGGACAGCGCATCTTCAACAGCGTGTCGAAAGAAGCGTGGCAGGGCTGGATCAAGTTCCAGACCATGCTGGTGAACGAGAACCGGCTCAATCTGGCGGACGCCAAGGCGCGCCAGTTTCTGGCGCAGCAGATGGAAAGCTACTTCTTTGGAGCGGAGACACAGATGCCTGCCGGTTATGTGCCGCCGACAAACTGACCTTGAGTAAAAGTCATTCGGCGCAGAATTTCCTCAACCGCGAACTCGGCTTGCTCGAGTTCAACCGGCGCGTGCTGGCGCAGGCGGAAGATGCCGCTGTGCCCCTGCTGGAGCGGCTCAAATATCTGTGCATCGTCAGCAGCAACCTGGATGAGTTCTTTGAGATTCGTATCGCCGGCCTGAAAGAGCAGATCAAGCTGGGCGGCATCGCCTCCGGCCCCGACGGGCTGGAAGCGACACAGGTGATGAAGCGTTTGTTTGCGCCAACCCATCAGCTGATTGCGCGCCAGTATGAGTTGTTTAACCAGGAACTGGTGCCCGCGCTGGCGGCGCAGGGTATCAAGTTTCTGCGCCGCACCCACTGGAATGAAGCGCAACAGGCGTGGGTGAAGGAGTTTTTCCTGCGCGAAGTGATGCCGGTGCTCACCCCGATCGGCCTCGATCCGGCGCATCCTTTTCCGCGCGTGCTGAATAAAAGTCTGAACTTTGCGGTCGAGCTGCAGGGCAAGGATGCTTTTGGCCGCAATTCCGCCAAAGCCATCGTGCAGGCGCCGCGCGTGTTGCCGCGCGCCATTCCGATGCCGCCCGAAATCGCCGGTTGCCCGCACGGTTTCGTGTTCCTGTCGTCCATCCTGCACGCGCATGTCGGCGAATTGTTCGCCGGCATGGCGGTGCAGGGCTGTTACCAGTTCCGTGTCACGCGCAACAGCGACCTGTTCGTGGACGAGGAAGAAGTGAAGAATCTGCGCATCAGCCTGCAGGGCGAGTTGCCGCAGCGCCATTTCGGCGATGCGGTGCGGCTGGAAGTGGCCGACAAC
>PCWU01000121.1:0-283 GCA_002787455.1 Gallionellaceae bacterium CG11_big_fil_rev_8_21_14_0_20_60_62
GTTATCCGGCGCGCAAGATCGGGCAGCGGCGAAAGCCTTTCTGGCCTTCCTGAAAAGCGCAAAGGCTGCGGCGATCATGCGCGGCTTTGGCTACGAGTTGCCCTGATTCCGGATTGCTGCCGCCGATTTTTTGGTGCAGGTAAAACTGAAGAATTCATCCACAAACGGCTATTTGCAATCCGAGGTTGGATTCGTAATCAATACAGATTCAGCACGATGGGGGAAATTTTGGCTAACGGCCATCAGTCTGCAATTCGGCCTTATGTAGCGCGCTACATAAGGC
>PCWU01000121.1:316-8207 GCA_002787455.1 Gallionellaceae bacterium CG11_big_fil_rev_8_21_14_0_20_60_62
CCGGGTTAGGCGGGGAATGAAGTGATGATCAGGAAGGCTGTGTAGGCGACGTAGCACGACAGCAGCATTCCGCCTTCGATCCGGTTGATGCGCGGCGCGGCGCGGAAGCCAAGGCAGAAAACGAAGAGCATAACGGTCAGCACGGCCATGACCGGGATATCGCGCGCAATGACTTCCGGCCCGACGGACATCGGCCGGATGAGCCCGGCAATGCCGACCACGGCGAGGGTGTTGAACAGGTTGGAGCCGAGCACGTTGCCGAGCGCGAGATCGTGCTCACCCTTGCGCGCGGCGATGATCGACGAGGCGAGTTCCGGCAGAGAGGTGCCGACCGCCACCACCGTGAGGCCGATAACCAGATCGCTGACGCCGAAGTCGCGGGCAATTTCCACCGCACCCCAGACCAGGATGCGCGAGCTGATGATGAGCAGTGCAAGGCCGATAATCAGCCAGAAGATCGCCCGCTTGAGCGGCATGGCATGCAGGCGCAATTCCTGTTCCGTTTCGTCTCCCAGCGCATCCGGCTTTTGGCGAATTCCCTGGCGGATGCTCCAGCCCATCACCACGGCAAAGACACCCAGCAACCCCCAGGCATCGGCACGGCTGACTTCGCCATCCCAAAGCTGCCAGGCGGCGATGGCAGTCACCGTGATCAGCAGCGGCAATTCCCTGCGCACCACCTGCGAATGCACGGTGATCGGGGCGATCAGGGCGGTCAGGCCGAGGATCAGCGCGATGTTGGCGATGTTGGAGCCGTAGGCATTGCCGAGCGCGATGCCGGGGTTGCCCTGCGCGGCGGCGAGGACGGACACCGTAATTTCCGGGGCGGAGGTGCCGAAACCGACCACCACCATGCCGATCAGCAGTGCCGGCATGCCGAAATGCCGCGCGCCGGCGGCCGCGCCTTCGACAAAACGGTCGGCACTCCATACCAGCAGGGCGATGCCGAAGACGACGGCCAACAACGCGGCGAGCATGGTGTGGCGCCCCGGTCAGCCGCTGTTGCGCAGTCCGGCGGCGATGCCGTTGATGGTGAGGTGGATGGCGCGCTTCACCTTTTCATCGTCGTCGCCGTTGCGGTGGCGATGTAGCAGAGACACTTGCAGGTGGTTGAGCGGGTCGATGTAAGGCGTGCGTGTGGTCAGGCTGCGCGCCAGGGTGGGATTGCTTTGCAGCAGGCTGCGCGCGCCGGTGATCTTGAACAGCATGTCGAGGGTGGTTTGCCATTCGGCTTCAATGGCACCAAAAACGCGCTCGCGCAGTGCCTCATCCGGCACCAGCTCGGCATAGCGCGAGGCGATGCCGAGGTCGGTCTTGGACAGCACCATGTCCATGTTGGACAGCAGGCCGCGGAAGAAGGCCCATTGCTGGTTCATTGCCTGCAGTTGTTTCAACCCGGCATGACCTTCGCGCGCGATGAATTGCTTGGCGGCGCTGCCAAAGCCGAACCAGCCGGGCAGCAGGGTGCGGTTCAGGCCCCAGCTGAACACCCAGGGAATGGCGCGCAGGTCTTCGATGCGGTCGGTCGCCTTGCGCGACGACGGGCGGCTGCCGATGTTGAGTTCGGCGATCTCGCGGATCGGGGTGGCGGCAAAGAAAAATTCGGTGAAGCCGGGGGTTTCATACACCAGTTTGCGATAGGCGGCAAAGGCGTCCAGGCTCATCGCTTCCATGATGCGGTGGTATTCGGGCATGCTGGAATCGTCGCCGTGCGGGTGCAGCAGCGTCGCTTCCATGGTGGCCGCGACCAGAATCTCCAGGTTGCGCCGGCCGATCTCGGGGTCGGAGTATTTGCTGGAGATGACTTCGCCCTGTTCGGTGATGCGGATCTGCGCGTTCACGCTGCCCGGCGGCTGGGCAAGAATTGCCTGGAAGCTGGGGCCGCCGCCGCGCCCGACGGTGCCACCGCGGCCGTGGAACAGGCGCAACTCGATGCCGTGTTTTTCGAACACGCGCACCAGTTCCAGTTCGGCCTTGTACAGCTCCCAGTTGGCGGTGAGATAGCCGCCGTCTTTGTTGCTGTCGGAATAGCCGAGCATCACTTCCTGCGTGTTGCCACGGCTGGTGAGCAGTTCGCGGTAACACGGCAGGGCGAACAGTTCGTCCATGATGACGCCGCAGCCGCGCAAATCCTCGATCGTCTCGAACAGCGGGATGATGTTGAGCTGCAGATCGTTGCCTTGCAACAGCCCGCTCTGTTGCAGCATCAGCGCGACTTCCAGCAGATCGCTCACCGCATCGGTCTTGGAGATGATGTAGTTGGGCAGCGCTGCGGTGCCGAAACGGCGATGGATCTCGGCGGCGGTGCGCATCAGCTGCAGTTCGCTGCGTGCGGCGGGCGAGAAATCATCCAGCTCCGGCGACAGCAACTTGCCCGCCTGCAAGGCGGCGAGCAGGGTGCTGCGGCGCGCCTTTTCATCGTGTTGCGCATAGCCGGGAAGACCGGCTTTTGCCAGCAATTCGCCGACTACCTGTTCGTGCACACCGCTGTGCTGGCGCATGTCCAGCGGCGCCAGATGGAAGCCGAACACTTCGGCGGCGCGGCGCAGTTCGCGCATGCGTCCGCGCGACAGATAGAACGCGCCGTGGCGTTCCAGCGAATGGATCACGATGTCCAGTTCGGCGATGAATTCTGCCGCGCCGGTGTATGGCATCACCGTCTTGCTGACGGGGTGCAGATGCGACACGCGGTGGCCCAGATGTTCGTTGGTGGCAACCAGCCGCGCATAGATGGCGATCAGCGCGCGGCGATAGGGTTCGTCCGCGCGGCTTTCGGCCTCGTCGGGCGAGGCGGCGGCAAAGGCGGCCAGTTCTGGGCTGATATCGACCAAGCGGCTGGACAGACTGAAGCGCGCGCTGAGCAGGTTGGTCTCGGCCATGTAATAGTTGAGCGCGGTGGCGGAATGGCGCTGTGCCGCATCCAACATCACTTCGTGGGTGACGAAAGGATTGCCGTCGCGGTCGCCCCCGATCCAGCTGCCGACGCGCAGAAAAGAGGGCAGGTCAAACGGCTGGCCGAAATGTTTTTCCAGTTTCTTTTCGATGTCGCCGTACAGCTTGGGGATCTCGCGCAGGAAGGTGTAATCGTAGAACGACAGGCCGTTGTTCACCTCGTCCTGTACCGACAGCTTGGTCGTGCGCAGCATGCGCGTGCTCCACAGGATCAGGATAAAACGGTGCAGCGTTTCCTCGTTTTCTTCCAGCTCTTCCGGGGTCATGTCGAGGCGGTCGCGGTCGGCCAGTAAACTGGAAATGATGAGCTGGCAGTTGAGGATGCTCTTGCGCTGCACTTCGGTCGGGTGCGCGGTGAGCACGGGAGAAATCAATGCCTTGTCGAAGAATGCCTGCATTGCCGTTTGCGCCACCTTTTGCGCATCGGCATTGAGCAGCACGCGCTGCAGGCTGCCTTCCTGCGGTTTGGAGCCGGCCTTCAGGTGGGCGCGGCGGCGGCGGTTGTGGTGCAGGTCTTCGGCGATGTTGGAGAGTTGCGAGAAATAGCTGAAGGCGCGCACCACCAGCAGGGTTTCTTCCGGCGACAGGGTGTCCAGCATCTGTTCCAGCTTTTCGCCGTCGCGCTCGTCGTGGGTTTTGCGGAAGCCCACCGCGGCGCGGCGGATGCTTTCGATCAGCGAGTAAGTTGCCTCGCCTTCCTGCTCGCGCAGGGTGTCGCCGAGGATGCGGCCGAGCAAACGGATGTCGTCGCGCAGGGGCGCGTCTTTGCTTGAAATGGAAGTGGAAACGGTGATCAGGTTGGTTTTCATATTAAACGTCGTGGGCGCAAAAGCGCGGCGCTCCTGCTAGAATGCGCCGCGCTTCTAACGAAATAAACACCAGGAAATAAAGATGACTCAAGCCACTTTCACCCCGCCTTCCCGTTTGGTCATCGCCTCGCGCGAGAGCGCGCTGGCTATATGGCAGGCGGAACATATCAGGGACAGGCTGCGCGCATTATACCCGCAAACCGCAGTCGAAATTCTCGGCATGACCACGCAGGGCGACCAGATTCTCGATGTCACGCTGTCCAAGATCGGCGGCAAGGGTTTGTTCGTAAAAGAATTGGAAACAGCGCTGGAGAACGGCAGCGCCGACCTTGCCGTGCACTCGCTGAAGGACGTGCCGATGCACCTGCCGTCCGGGTTCGCCCTGGCCTGCATCGCCGAGCGCGAGGATCCGCGCGATGCCTTTGTCTCCAACGATTACGCCGCGCTACAGGATTTGCCGCCGGGCAGTATTGTCGGCACCTCCAGCCTGCGCCGCGAAAGCCAGTTGCGCGCGCGCTTTCCCCATCTGCGCATCGAGCCCCTGCGCGGCAACGTGCAAACCCGGCTGCGCAAACTGGATGAAGGGCAATATTCCGCTATCATTCTGGCCGCCGCCGGGCTGAAACGCCTGGGGCTGGGCGAGCGCATCCGCGCCATCCTTTCCAGCTACGACAGTCTGCCCGCCGTGGGGCAGGGCGCGCTCGGCATTGAGACACGCGCCGACCGCGCTGATCTCAAGGCGCTGCTGGCGCCGTTGCACCATGCCGACACCGCGACCTGCGTGCTGGCGGAACGCGCCATGAGCCGCGCGCTGGCCGGCAGTTGCCAGGTGCCGCTGGGCGGTTTCGCCGAGATGCAGGAGGGCCAGTTGCGCCTGCGCGGCTTTGTCGCCACGCCGGACGGCAGCCGCCTGTTGCGTGCCGAGCAGACTGCGGCAGCCGACGCGCCGGAAACCCTCGGTGAAGCGGTCGCGCAAGACTTGCTGCAACAGGGCGCGGGCGAAATCCTTGCGGCTTTAAATGGCTGACACACCACTCGCCGGGCTGCGCATCGCCGTCACGCGCCCGCGTGACCAGGCCACCGGACTGGCCGCGCTGATCGAAGCGCGGGGCGGCAGCGCGCTGCTGTTTCCCTTGCTGGAGATCGAACCGACCGACCCTTCCGCCCTGCGCGCTTTCGTGCAACGCGCGGCACAATTTCAACTGCTCATCTTCATCAGCCCGAACGCCGTGCATTACGCCATGCGGGCATTGCGCTCGGTGCCGCCCGGGGTGCGCGCCGCCGCCGTCGGCCAGGGCGGCGCGCGCGCCTTGCGCGCCCTCGGCGTGGCGTCGGTGCTGGCGCCGCGCGACCGTTTCGACAGCGAGGCACTGCTGGCCTTGCCGGAGTTGCAGCAGATTTCCGGCTGGCGCATCGCCATCCTGCGGGGCGACGGCGGACGCGAGCTGCTGGGGAATACGCTCAAAACGCGCGGTGCCGAGGTGGAATATGTCACTTGCTACCGGCGCAGCCAGGCGGTTCTGGATGTTGCTGCCCTGCAGGCGGCCCGGCCCGACGCGATTACCCTGACCAGCAGCGAGGCGCTGGCGCATCTGGATGCGGCGCTGGGCGCGGCGGCGGCCGCAATCAAATCGATCCCGCTGCTGGTGCCGCACCCGCGCATCGCGTCAGCGGCACGCGCCGCCGGCTGGCAATCGGTGTTGACCACTGCCAGCGGGGATGACGGTTTGTGTGCCGGTTTGGTAGCATGGGCCGCGCAACGCAAAGCATGAGCCGATGATGAGCGAAGAAAACCTTCCCGCCGCCGTTCCGGAACCGTCCGCGCCCAAGCCGGACCGGCTGGCGCGCCTGTCGCTGACCCAGCTCATCCTGGTGGTGCTGGCTGTGGTGTTCGTCTGGCAATGGCTGGATGCCAACCACCGGATTAACCAGTTGCAGCAATTGGTGGCGCAGCGCCTGGCCGAAGTGGAAGGGGCGGGCAAGGCGAGCCAGACGCTGATTGCGCAAAACCAGGAATTGACCCGCGAGCTGGGTGGCAAATTGAGCGTGCTGGAAAGTCGTTTCGCCGAGACCGCCGCGCAGCGGGCGACGCTGGAGGCGCTGTATCAGGATCTGGCCGGCAGCCGCGAGCAGACGTTGCTGGCGGACGTGGAGCAGGTGCTGCTGATTGCCGAGCAGCAGTTGCAGTTGTCGGGCAACGTGAAAGCCGCGCTGATTGCGCTGCAAAATGCCGCCAGCCGTTTGCAGCGCGCGCAACGCGCCGGTGCGGCCGATTTGCGCCAGCGCATCGAGCGCGATATCGAGCGCCTGCGTGCGCTGCCGGAAGTCGATGTGCCGGGATTGAATCGCCAGCTCGACCGTCTGATCGCGCTGGCCGAACAGTTGCCGCTGGCGCAGGAAATGCGGCCGGCGCCCAATCTGCCGGATGCGGCGGCGCCATCCGCCTCCGGCAATTCCTGGCAGCGCTTCTGGCGCGAGCTGTGGCTGGATCTGCGCCAATTGATCCGCATCGAAAATACGCGGCAGGCCGAGATGCCGCTGCTGTCGCCGTCACAATCATTCTTTTTGCGCGAGAACCTGAAGCTGGTGCTGCTGTCCGCGCGGCTGTCCCTGTTGTCGCGCGACGAAGCCGGTTTCCGCCGCGAACTGGCCACTGTGCAGGGTTGGCTCGCGCGCTACTTCGACGCCAAGGCGAACGAGACGCGCAGCGCGCAACGCCTGCTGGAAAAATTGGCGGCGGCGAATCTGGCGGTCGCCTTGCCCGATCTTGGCCCGACCCTGGAAGCCGCGCGCACCTACCGCGCGGCACAGGAACGGGCGGCGCGATGAAATCCCTGGTCTGGCTGCTGCTGCTGTTTGTGCTGGCGGTGGCGCTGGCCGTTGCCGCCGGGTATCCCGGTTATGTGTTGCTGGCGGTTCCGCCGTACCGCGTCGAATTATCTTTCACCCTGTTCGTACTTGCCCTGGTGGCGGCCTTTGTGCTCGGCTATTCGCTCCTGCGCGGGATCGTCCGCACCCTGCAACTGCCGGACTATGTGCGCCGCTTTCGCGCCGGGCGCGCGGAAAAGAATGGGCGCGCGGCGATGCGGGACGCGTTGACCGCCTATTTCGAGGGGCGCTACACGGCGTCGGAAAAGGCCGCACAGCGCGCGATCGAACTGGGCGAACAGCCCGCGCTGAATGCCGTCATTGCCGCGCGCGCGGCGCATGCCCTGCGCCATTTTGAACGGCGCGACGCTTATCTGGCCGAACCGGCAGGCAAGGTGCCGGGCGAAGACACCATGCGTCTGATGGCGAAAGCGGAGTTCGAGCTTGAACAGCACCAGCCGCAGGCGGCGCTGGCCGAATTGCAAACGCTGAACGACACCGGGGTGCGCAAACATCTGGGCGCGATGACCCTGGAGTTAAAGGCGCAGCAACAGGCGCACAACTGGGATGCGGTGCTGGAACTGGCAAGCCAACTGGAACAGCGCGACGCGATTCACCAGACCATGGCGCAACAGATGCGCCAGCATGCCTGGCTGGAAAAATTGCGCGCGAGCGCGGGCAACGGGCAGGCATTGCGCGGGGTGTGGAAAAAGATGCCGGCAGAAGTGCGGCACACGGCGGCAATCACCGCCGAGGCGGCGCGCGTGTTGATGCAGGCTGGAGAATGCGCGCTGGCGCGCCAGGTGCTGACGGAAAGCCTGAACAGCGAGTGGGACAGCGAGCTGGTCGCGTTATATGGCGACTGCCGCGAGGGCAGCGTGGTGGCGCAGATCGAGCAGGCGGAAGCGTGGCTGGCCGCGCATCACGACGATGCCGGGTTGATGCTGGCGCTGGGCAAACTCTGCCTGCATCAGGAATTGTGGGGCAAGGCGCAGAGCTATCTGGATGCCAGCCTCAGCCTGCAGCCGAGTCGCGAGGCCTATACCATGCTGGCGCAACTGGCGGAAAAACAGCACAAGCCGGACGAGGCGTTCAAGTATTACCAGCTCGCGACAAAGATGGGAGAAGCTACTTCTTCGGCGCGAACGTGAACGCGTCGGAGAAGAATAACTCGTGCGGCAACCCGCGCTGCGCGGTGAAATCGCGGTGCGCCGCCTCCACCACCACCGGCGCGCCGCAGGCATACACCGCGTAGCCGGAGA
>PCWU01000123.1 GCA_002787455.1 Gallionellaceae bacterium CG11_big_fil_rev_8_21_14_0_20_60_62
TGATCAACGGCACCTATGATGGCAGCGGCAACAACGGCAGTCTGATCATGACCGGCAACGGCACGACACTTTCCGGCACGGGGACGGTGATCGACATCAAACGTATCCAGATCGATGCCAACGTCACTATTCCAACCGGTTCCAATTTGAACCTTACCTTGGACAGCGAGATTCGTGTCGGCCGGAACGCACCGGCCACCCTGACAATAGACGGCACGATCACCGGCACGAGCCAGAACAACGGCAACCGCATCATTCGGCTGGACAGCAACAATACATCAAACGTAATCATCAACGGCACGCTCAATGCGCCCAATTCGTTTGTGGAGATTCAGCAGGGCGGCACCGTCACCAATAACGGCACGGTGGCGTTGCAGTATCTCGATGGCAATGGCGATACGGGAACTACTTGGACGCAAGGGGCGAATTCGAGTCTGACGTTGTCGCAACCCACGCAGGGCTGGAATGGCACTTTCAATGCCTCTGCAACAGGCAATACGGTGACCTTTAATGGTACAGCCACCCCCTTTAATCCGGCGACCTATTACAACATCGGCGGCACCAATGTAACGTGTCCGCATCCGGCCGGCATCACGGTGCTGGGAAGCACGCCTTGTGTGACCTTCCCAACGGTAGTTTCGATCAATGCGGCCAGCGCCAATCCGACTGCGCCGGCCTCCACGGTTAGTTGGACGGTCACGTTCAGCGCGAGCGTGACCGGGGTTGATCCGGCAGATTTCACACTGGTGCAAGGTGGCGGCGTAAGCGGTGCATCCATCACTGCCGTAACGGTCAGCGGCACAACTTGGACGGTGACGGCGAATACCGGCAGCGGCACCGGCACGCTGGGGCTGAATCTGGTGGATAACGACAGCATCGTGGACGCTAGTGCGCGGAAACTGGGCGGTACGGGCGCGGGCAACGGTAATTTCACGGGGCAGGTCTATACCGTGACCATTCCGGCGCTGTCGGGCGTGATTAATACCTACTATCCCGGCACTGCGAGTGTGGCGGCAGGGGCGACATCGATCACGCTTGGCGCGGCAACAGGCGCAACGATGCCGATTGCCATTGGCGACATGCTGCTCATCATGCAAATTCAGGATGCGACCATCGATTCGACCAACACCGCCACTTATGGCACGGTCAGCGCAGCCAATGCCGGTAAGTATGAGTATGCCATTGCGGCCAGTAACGTTCCGCTGGGTGGGGGTGCGCTTACTCTCTCGTGCGGCACCACCAATGCCTACACCAATGCAAATTACGTTGCGGGCAGCAGTGGACAGAAAAGATACCAAGTCATTCGTGTGCCTTCCTATGCCAATGCCACATTGACTTCAGGTTTGAGTGCATCGGCATGGAACGGCAGCACGGGCGGGTTGTTGGCGTTTGATGTGACCGGTGCGCTCGCGCTCAATTCTGCCACCGTTACAGTTGATGGCATGGGTTTCCGTGGCGGGGCAACACGCACATTGACTGGCGGGGCGGGGGTGAACACGGATTACCGAACGCTGGCGACGGTCAATAACAATGGCTCCAAAGGTGAAGGCATCGCGGGTACGCCTTACTACGTATTTACCGCGCCGGGCACGCTGACCAATACCGGCGTTGAGGGCTATCCCAACGGCAGTCACGCGCGTGGCGCACCGGCCAATGGTGGCGGCGGCTGCACTGACAGGCATCCGGCTGCAAATGATCAAAATCCCGGCGGCGGCGGTGGAGCCAATGGTGGTGCGGGTGGAGCGGGCGGCATCGGTTGGTGCCCGACGTTCAATGCAGCCACTCCGCCGCTTTACGGATGCGGTCCAAACTCCGGAGGGTTGGGTGGCTATCCGGTAGCCGGTCTGGGCTCGACCCGGTTGACACTGGGGGGCGGCGGTGGCGGCGGCACCACCAATAACGGCACCGGAACTCCGACTGGGGGATTGGCCACCAGTGGCGCAGCGGGCGGCGGCATCATCATGCTGCGTGCCGGTAGCATGAGTGGTGCGGCGACCTTTAACGCCAAGGGTAGTTCCGGTAATAACACAGTTGGAAATGATGGCAGCGGCGGCGGCGGCGCGGGCGGCGTGGTGCTGATCAAGGCAGGGTCGGGCATGGGTGGTGTCACCATCAATGTCAACGGCGGCAACGGCGGTTCAAATCTGATTCCCCCGCTCAGTTCGCGGCCACACGGGCCGGGCGGTGGTGGTGGCGGCGGCTATGCGATCACGTCGGGTGCGCCTGCTGCAGTCAGCACAGCAGCGGGGGGCAACGGAGTCACTTATAACAACGGTGTGTTGTTTGGTGCCTATGGCGCCACTGGGGGCAGCCCGGGCAGTTCAAATTCCGGTCTCACTTCAACAGTCGGCGTGGCATTGGGTGCGACAGCCTGCGGCCCGAGCGGGCCAGATCATTACACCATCAGTCATAGCGGCAGCGGCATCACCTGCGAAGCCGAACCGGTGACATTCACCGCCCATGACACAAGCCATACCCGTGCCGGTGCCGATGGCAAGACCATTTCCATTTCCACCAATACCGGTAGCGGTACCTGGCTGGCTTCTGCCGACACCTGCGCACGGGAATGCTATGACATGGCGGGAACAGCGCAGGCATGCGTCAATGGATTCAGCAATACGGTCGGCAATAACGGCACGGCAAGCTATACCTTTGCGGCCGGCGAATCCGGCATTCGCTTGTGCCTGAAACAGAACATTCCATTGAACCAGAACATCAATGTCAGCGATGGCACTGCCAGTGAAACGACGGGAACCGCAGGAGCAGACAGTCCCAGTGCGGACCCGCTGCTTGCGTTTACCGACACCGGCATCCGCATCTATGCCGACGGCAACGTGGACACGATTGCCAGCCAGATCGCCGGGGTGCGCAACGATGATGCCGCGAACTATCCGAGCCCGACGAAAACCCTGACGGTACGCGCGCTCAAGTCAGGAACAACGACTCCCGCCCGGTGCGTGCCGCTGCTCTCCAGCGTGACGCGCACGCTGCAATTTTCTTATCGCTGCGAGTCCAGCCCATCCACCTGTTCGGTCTCGTTGCCGCAGGGACTGGAAGTTAACGGCACAGCAGTATCGGGCTTCAATGCCAGCAGTACGCCGGTGCCGGTTGATAATGTTTCGGTGGTTTTTGACGCCAGCGGTTACGGCAGCATCAATCTGAAGTATTTCGATGTCGGCAACATCTCGCTCTGGGCAAAAGCCGCGTCGCTGGCTGACAGCACCACCAGCAGCACCTTTGCCGTGGTCACCGGTAACAGCAATACCTTCGCAGTCAAGCCATACAGTTTCGAGGTGATTCCTTGCGCGGCAGCAGTGGTTGGCGACTGCACGGTAATGCCTGCCGATCCCGGCTTGGTCGGTGGTGGTGGCGTGTTTGCCAAGGCAGGTGAAGCATTCAAGGTAACGGCTACCGCGCGTGCATTCGGCGGATCAAAAGCATACAGCTTCGGACGCTGCGACAGTTCGGGTGGGACGGGTTGTGCGGCCGCGACCGAGTCGGTCGGTTTGTCGCACACGCTGGCTGGTCCCGTTGGCGGGACAGTGGGTGCGCTCGGTGGCACAACATCCGCCAACGCATCGAGCTTCGTGGTTAACAGCGGTGCCTACACTTTCACCGATCTAAACTGGGACGAGGTGGGCGTTATCAAGCTGAAAGCAAGCAGCGCCAACTATCTGACAAACAGCCTTGGTACCTGTACGACCGAGACGGCGGGTGAGAAGTGTCAAGGTACTTACGGGGCCAGCAGCAATCTTGGACGTTTTATCCCGGATCATTTTGATGTTGTAGTCGCGTCTGCGAACGGTGTGCCGATGACCTGCCCGACAGAGTTAACCTGCCCGGGCAATCTTTTGGGTGCGACCGGTTTCATTTATTCCGGTCAACCCTTTAGCCTACAAGTGAGTGCAAGGAATGCGGGTGGCAGTCCGACGAGCAACTACCAGGGGGTCTTCGCCAAGAAAGCAACCTTGAGTGCGTGGGATGCAATTGGCAGTCTTGTGGCGCAGAATCCCGGAGGTGGTGCAGTGACGACTGGCACAGTTGTGGCGTCAGCTTTTGTATCGGGTATAGCTAACGCCACACCGACTTATACATTTGGCATATCACCCACCGCGCCGACTGATATCTATATGCGTGCAGAGGATACAGATAACACTTCGTCACGTCGCGCCGCATTGCCCAGCACCTCGGTAGAGGAGGTGCTGAAAGTGGTGAGCGGCCGGGCGAAGGTTGGCAACGCCTATGGCTCGGAAAAGCTGGGTTTATCCACGGTTGCATTGGTACAGTATTACGGTGAGGTTGAACCGGGCGTGATGGACTGGATGACCAGTTCTACTGACGGCGTAACGAACCTGACGCTCAATTTATCCAACTACCAGTGCAAAACCAACTGCCCATGGACGACGGCGGCCACGCCACCGGGGGGGCCGGTCGGGGCGGGTCAGTTGTCATTTACATTGAGTGCGCCGACCGGCGCTGGCACGGGTAGTGTGGATGTGGGGATCAGCGGTCCGAGCTATCTGTTGACGGGTAGTAATGGTGCCGGCGTCGATCCGAGTATTGCCGGAACGGCAGTTTTCGGTATTTATCAGGGGAAGGGGAACAGGTCCATCATTTACCAGCGCGAAGCGTATTGATGGATGTCCGGATTCAGTCAGGCGGCCATGCGATGTGTATGGCCGTTTTGGTTTGAACCTAAATTGTTCATTGGAAAACCCCACGCCCTGTAGGAGCCTGCTTGCTGGCGATGATTCGCGGCTGAAGCCACTCCTACAATGGGTCTCCGGCCTGATGGATTATTTGGGTTGAATGCTGGGAAACCGACAGTGTCAACGCGCAAGATGCCGAAAATACGACGATTTATATAGAAATATCCTTGACAGCAATGGGTTAGTCAATTAAGTTCGCGCAAATTATGCCAATCCCAAAGCTTTTTACATTCTTTCAAAACGTTAGCCGCGATGCTGGCTGGACTTCCGTGGTTCTTGGCAGCAAGGGGGTTTATCTCGCCCAAGCCAAGTATGTGGGCACTCGCCCGCAAGTGACGCGTTGTGCGTTCTATCCGCTTGAGGAGGTAAATTCGTCGGCTTTGGAGAAGTTGCGCAAGGAAGCGCAACTTGAGAAGGCGCGCATCACCACTTTGCTTGGCGCAAACGAATATCAGTTGTTGATGGTGGAGGCGCCGAACGTGCCGGTGGATGAGCTGAAGGCGTCGATCCGCTGGAAGATCAAGGATTCGCTTAATTACCACGTGGATGATGCGACGGTGGATGTGTTGCAAATTCCCAGCGGCAAATACGGCAGTGAACGGCCGCAGGCGCTGTATGCGGTGGCGGCCTCGAACGAGACCATCCGCAAGCGGATTAATCTGTTCGACAAGGCCAGGATGGAGTTGTCGGTGATCGATATCGCCGAGACGGCGCAGCGCAACATCGCCGCGTTGTATGAGACCGAAGGGCGCGGCTTGGCGCTGCTTGCGTTCAACGACGATGGCGGACTGCTTACCATCACCAGCGATGGCGAGTTGTTCCTTGCCCGCCGCATCGATATCTCGATCGGGCAGTTGTCCGATGCCGACGAGTCGCTGCGCCAGCAATACCGCGACCGCGTCGAGCTGGAAGTACAGCGTTCGCTAGATTATTTTGACCGCCAGTTCCATCAGATCTCGATCAATCGCCTGCTGATTTCGGCACCGGCCGAACTGGAGCTGGTGGAGCTGCTTGGCGACAACCCCGGATTGCCCGCCGAAGCGCTCGATCTGGCCCAGGGGATGGATATCATCGGTGTGCCCGAGCTGGCGGACAGCGAGTTCGTCAGTTATGCGCTGCATGCGGTGGGCGCTGCGCTGCGACAGGAGAAAAAGGCGCTATGAGCCAGCAGATCAATCTGTTCAATCCGATTTTCCTCAAGCAGAAGAAATATTTCTCTGTGGTGACCATGCTGCAGGCGCTGTTGTTGATCGTGCTCGGTTCAATGCTGTTTTTTGCCTATGCGCGCTATCAGGTACAGGAGCTGGCGAGGCAGACGGATGAAATGAACAAACGCTACGAGGCCGAGCAAAAAAGGCTGGTTAATTACAGTAATGAGTTTTCGCCGCAGCGCGCGCGCCAAGCGCTGAACGATGAATTGAGCGCGCTCGAAGCCCAGGCCGGATTGCAGGAAAACATTCTGCAAACCCTGAAAAGCGGGGCGATCGGCAATACCCGGGGATATTCGGGCTACCTGGACGCCTTTGCACGCCAGTCGATGCCAGGTTTGTGGCTGACCGGGTTCAATATCGAAGGCGACGGGGCGCAGATCAGCCTGCTCGGCGCGGTGACCCGCCCCAGATTGCTGCCCGACTATATCCAGCGCATGAGCCGGGAACCGGTGATGCAGGGCAAGACATTTGAAAGTCTGCGCATGCAGCAGCCGCTGGCGGAGGGCAAGCCGGTGCAGGCATATGTTGAATTCAGCCTGCATTCGACGGCTGGTGCGGGGAGTACAAAATGACCATGCGGGAACGCTGGGATCAGCTGGTGGAAAAAATAGACGGCATGTCGCTGCGCGAGCGCGCGCTGATTTTTGCCGCGCTGGCTTTTGCCCTGGTTTCGCTGATCAACGTGCTGTTTCTTGACCCCTTGCTGGCGCAACAAAAACGGCTGTCATCGCAGGTGGTGCAGCAGCAGGAAAAAATGAAAGAGATTCAGGCGCAGTTGGCGGCGCTGCTGGAGGCGCGCCAATCCGACAAGGATGCGCCGCAGCGCCAGCGTATGGCCCAATTGCGCGAACAGCTTGCAGTCGGAGATACTTATCTGAGGGAAACCCAGGACAGGCTGGTGCCGCCGGAGAAAATGGCGAAACTGCTGGAGCAGGTGCTGAGTCGCAACGCGCGTCTGCAATTGCTGGCGCTGGAAACACTCCCTGCCGCCTTGTTCATCGAGCCGACGGCGGAGGAGGCGAAGAATGCGGCCCCGCCGGGAAACCAAATTTACAAACACGGGGTCAGGATCACCGTGCGCGGGAGTTACACCGATTTGCTGCAATACTTGCGCGCCCTGGAAAAGTTGCCGACCCGTATGTTCTGGGGCATGGCAAAGATGCAGGTGGCAAAATATCCGGAGACGGATCTGACGCTGACGCTTTATACCCTGAGCCTGGATAAAAAATGGCTGCGAATCTAAAAACCCTCGCCTTCCTTGCGGGCACTTTGCTGGCCATCAACGCGATGGCTGAAGAAGCCCTGCGCGACCCGACGCGGCCGCCGTTCGAGCTGTTGCCCGGTCTCGGCGGCGGTACGGTCAGCGCGCCGCCCGCACAGCAGGGGTTGCAATCGGTGATCCTGTCCGCCACGCGCGAGGCGGCGATCATCAGCGGCACCGAGGTCGAGGTGGGGCAGAAATACGGCGACGCGACACTGGTCGTGGTAAACGAGACGTGCGTGGTGCTGAGCGGGCCGCAAGGGCGCCGGGTGATGTATATGTTCCCGACGGTAAATCTATCCAAGACGCAGCTGGCTTGCGCCGGACGCAGCGGTTTGCCGGTGATTCGCAAGGTGGCCAAAGCCAAACCCGCACGCAAGACGCAAAAGAGCAATAGCCGCCCGGTCAACAACAAAGTCAGCACTTGCGGCTGTGACGAGAGCAAAAACGGGAGTCAAAAATGAGGTTGATATTTTTCGTGCTGTGCCTGTTCACTTTGGGCGCTTGCAGCTCCGGGGCGATGCGGGCCTCGGTAAAAAGCCAGATTGATAGCGAAATGGACGCGGCCGTTGCGACGGGTGCAAGCCAGGAAAAAGTAAATGAGGCTTTGTTGCCGCCGCTGCCCGCCGCCGCGCCGGCCGACAGGGTTTCGACCGAAGCGAAATTCGATCTCTCGGTGAACGACACCCCGGCGCAGCAGGTGTTCATGGCGATCGTCTCCGGTACCCGTTACAGCATGCTGCTGCATCCGGATATCGACGGCAATATCTCGCTCAATCTGAAAGACGTGACCGTGTTTGACGCGCTGGAAGCGATCAGGGAAATGTACGGCTACGAATACAAGATCGACGGCACGCGCATTTATATCCAGCCGCTGGGCTTGCAGACCCGGATCTATCAGGTTAATTACCTGACCGGTCAGCGCGAGGGCAAATCCAGCCTGCGGGTTTCTTCCGGCTCGGTGTCGGATTCGCCTGCCAGTTCAACCAGCAACAGCGGGGTGGCGACCAATTCGACTAACAACCGCACCTCCGGGCTCGACAGCAGCAAGGTGAGCATGAGCAGCAACGCGGATTTCTGGGACGAACTGGACAAGTCGCTGACCGCCATCGTGGGCACCGAAAAAGGCCGCAGCGTGGTGATCAGCCCGATGTCGGGGGTGATCGTGGTGCGCGCCACGGCGGACGAGCTGAAGAATGTCGCGGCCTATCTCAGGGCATCGCAAATCTCGGTCGAGCGCCAGGTGATTCTGGAAGCCAAGATCGTCGAAGTGCAACTGAATGAAACCTTCCAGACCGGCGTGAACTGGGCGGCGATGACCACCGGACCCAATTCGCGGATTGTTGGCGGCATGCTGGGCAACGGCACCACCCTGGCCAACACCGGCCGGCTGTCCAACGGCATTATCAATGCGTCGCCGGGCGCCGATTTGTCCCTGGCGGCGGCCAGTGTGTTGCCGCCGGCCGCGGCCGCCGGCAGCCTGTTTGGTTTGGCTTTCCAGACCAGCAACTTTGCCGCGCTGTTGAATTTCCTTGAATCGCAGGGCGATGTGCACGTGTTGTCCAGCCCGCGCATTGCCACGCTCAACGGCCAGAAAGCGGTGCTGAAAGTCGGCACGGACGAGTTCTTCGTGACCAACGTGACCAATACCACCACCACCGGCACCGCCACCACCAGCACGCCGAGCGTGACCCTGCAGCCTTTCTTCTCGGGCATCGCGCTGGACGTCACGCCGCGCATCGACCAGAACGGCGAGATCATTCTGCACGTGCATCCCTCGGTCAGTCTGGTCAGCACGGTCAACAAGACGGTGGATGTCGGCGGCGTCGGCGGCACCCTGAATCTGCCGCTGGCTTCCAGTTCTGTGTCGGAAACGGACAGCATCGTGCGCGCCCGCGACGGCCAGATCGTGGCGATCGGCGGCCTGATGCGGCAGGCGACTTTCGACGACCAGTCCGGTTTGCCGGGCATGCCCAAGGCGGTTTTCGGCCAGACCAACAAGACCACGCAAAAGCGCGAATTGGTCATTCTGCTCAAACCGACCATCGTTAGCAGCGAAAACGACTGGGCGGATGATGTTGCCCGCAGCCGCGACCGTATCAAAGCGATGACGCGTTAATCGTCCAATGTACCTGCGGCATTTTGGACTGCGCGAAGCCCCGTTTTCACTGACGCCGGACACCAGTTTTTTCTTCGCCTGCAGCAATTATCAGGAGGGTTTGAATACCCTGCTGGTGGCGGCGCGCAATGGCGAAGGATTTATCAAGATCACCGGCGAGGTGGGCAACGGCAAGACGCTGTTGTGCCGCAAGTTTCTCGCCACCCTGAACCGGGGGCAGCAAGACACCACCGCGATCGGCACCCGTGACCAAACCGTCTCCGGCCAGACCGGCACCCGTTTCGTCACCGCCTATCTGCCCAATCCCTATCTCGAACCGCGCAGCCTGCTGCTGGCGCTGGCGGACGAGTTCCGCCTCAAACTGGATCCCAATGTTGATCAGCATCAGTTGCTGAAAGAACTGACACGCACCCTGCTCAACTTCGCGCGCGAAGGCAAACGGGTGCTGGTGTGCCTGGACGAGGCGCAGGCGATGCCTCTGGAAAGCCTGGAAGTGCTGCGCCTGTTGACCAATCTGGAGACCGAGAAGCGCAAGCTGTTGCAGGTCGTGCTGTTCGGCCAGCCGGAACTGAACGAGCGCCTGCGCCACCATTCGATCCGCCAGTTGCGCCAGCGCATCAGTTTTCAATACGAGTTGAAAGGCCTGCGCCGCGACGAGTTGGACCGTTATCTGCGCCACCGCGCAGCAGTGGCGGGCTATGCCGGTGATAGTCTGTTTGGCCGCGCGGCGGTGGGCAAGATGCACCGTGTTACCGGCGGCACGCCGCGTCTGGTCAACATCGTGGCCCACAAGGCGCTGATGCTGGCATTTGCCGAAGGGCGGCAACAGGTGGGCAACCGCCATGTTGGCGCAGCTGCGGCCGACACGCCGGAGGTGCGACGCGACTGGCTGCCGTGGGCGCTGGGCGCAACCGTGGTGGTGCTTGCTGCAAGCGCGCTGGCGCTGGGAGTCTGGCTGTGAGCCTGATCAACCAAGTGTTGAACCAACTGGAGCAGCGCGGGGCGCATGCCGCCCCGGACCAGACGCTGATTCGCGCGGTGCCGCCCAGGAAGGATGCGCGCCGGGCAGGAGGGATATTGGCGCTGCTCGGATTGCTGCTGGCGCTGCTGCTGGCGACATGGCTCTGGTCGGGACGCCAGGATCGCCCGCGCGAAATGGCCGCGAGCGGGAGCGTTAAGCCGATGCCGCAGGCGGTATTGGCACCGCCGGCGCCGCCCGCGCCGGTGCAACCGGCGGGCAAATTGAGTTTTGAATTGAGCATGTTGCCATTGCCGGATGCCCTGCGGGTACGGCAGGAACCGGCAGAAAAGGCCGCACCGCTGGTGCCGGGATTGCGGGCAGCCGAAACGCCGCCAGAGAAAACCGAAACGCCGTTGCGCGCCGCGCCGCCGGTCAGGCAAAGTGCGCTTCCGCTGAAAAAGATCAGCCCGCAGCAGCAAGCGGATGCCGAGTATCGGAAGGGTCTGCAAGTCCGGCAGGCAGGGCGCGTGCCGGAAGCGCTGACGGCATTTGAGGCGTCGCTAAAAACCAATGAACGGCATCAGCAGGCGCGCCTCGCGCTGGCCGCCTTGCTGCTGGACAACGGGCAGGCCGGCGCGGCGGAAAGGGTGCTGACAGCCGGGCTGGCCCTGAAACCGGTGGATGTGACTTTTGCCATGGCGCTGGCGCGGATGCAGGTCGAGCGCGAACAACTGGCGCAGGCGGTGGACACCCTGCACGGCTATCTGGCGCAAGCCGATGACAATGCGGATTATCAGGCTTTCTACGCCGCCCTGTTGCAGCGCCAGCAGCGCCACAAGGAAGCGCTGAACCACTATCAGCTCGCGCTGCGTCTGCAACCTCGCAACGGCTTGTGGTTGATGGGCTACGCCATTTCGTTGCAGGCGCTGGAACGGAAAGAAGATGCCAGCCTTGCTTACCGTCAGGCCTTGGCAACGCAGACCCTGTCGCCGGAGTTGAGCGGGTTCGTGCAACAGAAACTGAACCAGCTCGGCCCCGCTGCGCCGCCGAAGTCATCTGCCTCCCCTTGATTTTTTGCCCGCCAAACAGCCGGTAAGCAATTTTGATTTGACGGGGTTTATCCGGCAAAACCGGTGGCGGCTCGGGTTTTCAAGGATCAATGCGGCAAGGTGCGTGCCACTACCCAGGCGCTGACTTCGCGCGCGCCTGCCCGTTTTAACGCGCCGGCCAGCGCATCCAGCGAGGCGCCGCTGGTCATCACGTCATCGACGATGGCGATGTGTTTCCCTTCCACCGCTTCTCCGCGCCCGACCGCAAACGCACTGCGCACGTTTTTGCGCCGCGCATGCAAAGGCAGGGAGGACTGCGGAGGGGTGTCGCGCACCCGCCCGACGCAGCCGGTCAGCAGCGGTAATGCAAGCCGTCTGGCGATGCGCGCGGCAAGCAGTTGCGACTGGTTGAATCCCCTGCCGCGCAGGCGCGCAGGGTGCAGCGGCAGGGCAAGGACAGCGTCCGGGCGGCTATCGACGCGCGCCGCCAATGCGTCCGCCAGAAAGTTTGCCAAGATCAGATGCTCGCGAAACTTGAGTGCCTTGACCAGCTGGTCAAGCGGGAAGCGGTAGGCGAAAGCGGCGATGCTGTGGTCGAAAGCGGGTGCCTCTTGCAGGCAGCGACCGCAGACCGCAGCGCCCGGCACCGGCCGCGCGCAGACCGGACAGACATCCCGCTCGAGATACGGCAAGGCCGCCCTGCAAGCCGGGCAGCACAAGCCATTGTCGCTCAACACGCCGCACAGCAGACAAGGTTGCGCGGGCAACAGGCGCGCAACAAAAGTGCGGATGTTCAGCAATGGGTCGGGTAAAATTGACAAAATTATTTCCTCCATCGCACTTGCACGCCGCAATTTAACCCAGAAAACCCAATCCGACCATGACCAGCCAGTCCATTCAATTCACCCATCCCGTTCCCACCCCGCCGCAACGCTGGAGTGTCGCCGCGGTCGAGGAATTATTCAAGCTACCGTTCGCCGATCTGCTGTTTCAGGCGCAACAGGTGCACCGCGCGCATTTCGATCCGAATCAGGTGCAGCTTTCCACCCTGTTGTCGATCAAGACCGGCGGCTGTTCCGAAGACTGCGGCTACTGCCCGCAATCGGCCTTTCACAACGCGGGGGTGGAAAACCGCAAAATGCTGGAAGTGGACGAAGTGGTG
>PCWU01000071.1:0-2475 GCA_002787455.1 Gallionellaceae bacterium CG11_big_fil_rev_8_21_14_0_20_60_62
CCATCTTCTGGATCAGCTTGCACAGCCGCTCGGTGTTGGTGTCGTCCAGCGGCGCATCCACTTCGTCCAGCACGCAGAACGGCGCCGGATTGAGCTGAAACAGGGAAAACACCAGGGCGATGGCAGTCAGCGCTTTCTCGCCGCCGGACAAGAGCTGGATGGAAGCGTTTTTCTTGCCGGGCGGATGCGCCATCACCTGCACCCCGCTGTCCAGAATCTCGTCGCCGGTCAGCACCAGACGCGCCTCGCCGCCGCCGAACAGCACCGGGAACATCTCGCCCAGATGCCCGTTCACCGCCTCGTAGGTCGCCAGCAGCAGTTCGCGCGATTCCTTGTCGATGCGGCGGATCGCTTCTTCCAGCGTGCCGATCGCCTCGTTCAAGTCTTTCGCCTGGGCATCGAGGTAGGTCTTGCGTTCCTGCGCTGACTGCAATTCTTCCAGCGCCGCCAGATTGACCGCGCCAAGGGCACTGATCTGGTTGCCGATACGGGTCAGTTCGGCTTGTAGCCCGCTGGCCTTGGCGCCTTCAATCAGCGGCAACAGCGCGTCTTCATCCACCCCTTGCAGCTGCTCCGACCATTGTTCGGCTTGCAGCCGTGCTTCCTGTTCTTTCAGCGTCAGTTCGCTCGCCTTTTCGCGCAGCGGATTCAGCCGCTGCTCGCAGGACAAACGCGCCTGTTCCAGTTGATTCAGATCGGCCGTGGCGGCTTCCAGCGTGTTGCGCGCCTCGGCCAACAACTGCTCCTGCGCTTGCCGTTGCTGCAACACAGCCTGCAATTTTTCCTGCACGCCTTCATCGCGCATCCCCTCGAACTCGCTCCGGCTCTGCGCCAGGGCTGCTTCCTGCTCTTGCAAAGCAAGGGTCTGCAGCCGGATGTTCTGTTCCAGATCGGCGAGTTTGTCGGCGCAGGTCTGGGCAAAAAAACGGGCTTCCTGCAATTCGCGCTGGGCGTGCTGCGCGCGCTCGCGCACCGTGCGCAAGGCCGCCTCCTGCGCGTTCGCCTGCAGCCTGACCTGGTCGCACTCGACCTGCTGTGCGGCGGCACGCGAGCGCGCTTCCCCGATTCCGGCTGCGATTTCGTCTTGCTGTTTTTCGGCCTCGGCAAAACGCTGCGCCAGCTCATCCAGTTCCTGCTGTATCTGCGCGCCGCGCTCGCGGCTGCGCTCATGCGCCTGGGTCAGTTTGAGAATCTGCAACTGAAGCTGATGCTGGCGCTGCTGCAAGTCCGTGCCGTTGTTGCGCAGCGCAATCAGGCGAGCATCGAGATCGCGATACCCTGCCTCGGCCTGCTCCAGCACGGTCTTGCCCTGCGACAGCGCATTGCGCCGTTGTTCGGCTTCCTGCTGCAAAGCCTCGATCTCGCGCTGGCGCGCCAGAATGCCGTGCACCTGGCTGTCCGGCGCATGGAACAACACGCTGTGCGCGCCGACCAGATGTCCCTGCGGCGTGACCAGCCATGCGCCCGCCGCCAGTTCGCCGCGCTGTGCCAGCGCCGTCGCCAGATCAGCCACCGCATACACCTGAGCCAGCCAGTCGGCCAATACGCGCTGCGCCCGTTCGTCCCGGGTTTGCACGTGATCGGCCAGCGGCACCCGGCCGTTGGGCGCCGGCAGCGCGGCTGGCGCGGCACCGTCCGTCGCATAAACCGCCAGCTTGCCCGGCGGCGGTTCATCACTCCAGGACCGGGCCTGATCCAGTTGCGCCAGCGCGAGCGCGTTGACGCGCTCGCGCAATACCGCTTCCAGCGCGTTTTCCCAGCCCGGTTCGGTGCGCAGCGATTGCCACAGGCGCGCCGCGTCCTTCAACCCATGCCGGGTCAACCATGCTTTTAATTTGTTGTCATTGTCGAGCTGCGCCTGCAATTGTTGCAGCGCGTGCAGGCGTGCCTCGGTCTGCGCCAACTGCCGCTCCAGTTCCTGGGCGGCGTTGCGCGCATCACGCCGCGCGCTGTCCGCCTGCGGCGATTGCCCCTGCAATTCGGCCAGCAATTGCTGTTGCTGTTGTGCTTCGTTTTGCGCGGTTGCCTGCTGCTGTTGCGTCAATTCCAGCGCGGCCAGATCGTCGGCCGGCAGATTGTCGCGTTCCAGCAGCAGGCGCGCGCGGCGGCTGTCGAGCTGCTGCACGTTGCCCTGGATATGCGAGCGCCGGGTTTCCGCCAGTTGCACCTGCTGCTGCTGCAGCAGCAATTCGCGCTGTGCCGCATTGCTTTTTTCCTGCGCCAGGCGCGCCGCCTCTTCCGCCTGCGGCAGATCCTGTGCTTCGCTGTTGGCGCGCTGCCCGCACACCGCCGCGCGGGTTGCGCCCTCCTGCTTTTGCTGCTGCCAGTGCACCTGCAACGTGTGCAGGCCCTTCAATTGGGTATGCTGCTGGGCAATCTGCCGCTCGCCGTTCTGAATCTGTTGCGCCAGACGATTGCGCTGTTCGGTGACAAAGGAAATCTGCTGCTCCAGCCGCGCCACTTCGGCGTTGGTCG
>PCWU01000071.1:2506-10037 GCA_002787455.1 Gallionellaceae bacterium CG11_big_fil_rev_8_21_14_0_20_60_62
CCAGCTCGATGCGGGTTTTCTCCGCTTGCTGGGCGAAACGCGCGCGTCTGGCTTCGGCTTCCTGCTTGTTGACCAGCCACAACAGGCGCTGCGTGGTTTCGCGCCGCGTTTCCAGTTCGCGGTAGGTTTGTGCCACTTCGGCCTGGCCGGAAAGATGCACCAATTGCTTGTCCAGCTCATGCAGAATATCGGACACGCGCGACAGATTGACCCGGCTGTCGGCCAGGCGCAATTCGGTCTCGCGCCGCCGGTCGCGGTATTTGGACACGCCGGCCGCTTCTTCCAGGAATACCCGCAGTTCTTCCGGCTTGGCCTCGATGATGCGCGAGATCATGCCCTGCTCGATAATGGCGTAAGCGCGCGCGCCGACCCCGGTGCCGAGGAAGATGTCGGTAATATCCTTGCGCCGCACATTCTGGTTGTTGATGTAGTAATTCGAATCGCCGTCGCGCTGCAGCACGCGCTTGATCGAAATATCTGCATAGCTCGCCCACTGTCCGCCGACCTTGCCCAGCGAATTATCGAAAATCAGTTCGACACTGGCGCGGGAGACCGGCTTGCGGTTGCCGGAGCCGTTGAAAATCACGTCCTGCATCGATTCGCCGCGCAGGGCGGAGGCGCGCGACTCGCCCAGCACCCAGCGCAGGGCATCGATCACATTCGACTTGCCGCAACCGTTCGGCCCGACGATGCCCACCAACTGCCCGGGCAGGGAAATGGCGGAAGGATCGACGAAGGACTTGAAACCGGCGAGTTTGATCTGGCTGAGACGCACTTGGGCAATGAGCAGGCGTTATAATGCGGCGCATTCTAACTGAACTGACCAAGGCCACCAAACATGAGCACCCGCCCCGCCAAAACCCTGGAAACCTTTCCCAACCCGAAACCCGGACGCGATTATCATATCCACATGGAAATCCCCGAATTCACCTGTCTCTGCCCCAAAACCGGGCAGCCGGATTTCGCCACCCTGACCCTCGATTACATTGCCGACCAATACTGTGTCGAGCTAAAAAGCCTAAAACTGTACATCTGGTCGTTCCGCGAGGAAGGCCATTTCCACGAGGACGTGACCAACCGCATCCTCGACGACCTGGTGGCCGCCACCCAACCGCGCTTCATGCGCCTGACCGCCAAGTTCTATGTGCGCGGCGGCATCTTCACCAACGTGGTGGCGGAACACCGCAAAGACGGCTGGCAGCCGGCGCCATTTGTCGAACTGAGCGCATTTTCCGGCCAGTCCAACACGCGCGGATGAAGCAAGATGGAATACCGCACCCTCGGCAGCAGCGACCTCAAAGTCTCCGCCCTGTGTCTGGGCACGATGACCTTCGGCGAACAGAACACTGAAGCGGAAGCCCATGCGCAACTGGATTACGCCGTGGAGCGCGGGGTGAACTTCATCGATACCGCCGAGATGTATCCGGTGCCGCCGCGCGCAGAAACCGTGCACCGCACCGAACAATACATCGGCGCCTGGCTCAAAAAACAGCCGCGCGAAAAACTGATCATCGCCACCAAGATCGCCGGCCCCGCACGCGGTTTTGGCTGGATCCGCAACGGACCGCGTATTAACCGCGAACAAATCAACGCCGCCCTCGACGGCAGCCTGCGCCGTTTGCAGACTGACTATGTCGATCTATACCAGATCCACTGGCCGGACCGTTATGTGCCAATGTTCGGCGCCACCCATTACGATGCCAGCCAGGAACATGAAGCCACCCCAATTGCCGAGCAACTGCAGGCGCTGGCGGAATTGGTCAAGGCAGGGAAAATACGCCACCTCGGCTTGAGCAACGAAACGCCGTGGGGAGTGATGGAATTCGTGCGCTGCGCGGAGCAACTCGGGCTACCCCGGATTATCAGCATCCAGAACGCCTACCATCTCCTGAACCGCACCTTCGAGAGCGGTCTGGCCGAGGTCTGTCACCATGCCAACATCGGCCTGCTCGCTTACAGCCCGCTGGCCTTTGGCTGGCTCACCGGCAAGTATCTGGACGATCCTGCCGCGCCGGGGCGCATCACCCTGTTCCCCGGCTTCGGCCAGCGCTACAACAAGCCCAATGTCGCCGCTGCCGCCGCCGAGTATGCGCGCATCGCCCGTGCCGCCGGCCTGACACCCGCCACCCTGGCGCTGGCCTTTGCCCGCACCCGCCGCTTCACCGCCAGCACGATCATCGGCGCCACGTCATTGGAACAGCTGAAAGAAAACCTCGACAGCGCCACTGTCACGCTTGCTTCCGGGGTGCTGGAACAGCTTGAAGCGGCGCATCGGCGCCACCCCAGCCCCGCACCATAAGCCCCCGCAAAAATGCGTTATGATGCGAAAAGTTCCGCATAAACATGCAATCACAAGGGAGTCCGCGATGATTAAAAATCTGATGTTGGTGGTGTTGCTGGTATTGGCGGCCGGCGCCTGGTTTTATCTGGACCAACTGGGCAAGGAAGAACAGCAGATTGCGCACCAGACCCGGCTGGAAATGGTGCAGGCACGCGCCGAAGGGCAAATCAGAACAGCCCGTGCCGAGACCGCGCAGGCTGCATTCAAGGCCAACCTAAAAACCGATCTCGCCGAATGTATGCTAGCAACGGAAAAAGCCCGCGCGGACTTCCTTGTCGGCCAACTGCAACCGGCGCGGCGTAACAGCAACCAGTTCACGCTGACGCAACCCGTTCTCGACCAGGCCGAAATCTCGGTGCACGCGGGACAGGCTGCGTGCCAGATGGACTACGAACAAAAGCTCGCGACCGGAGCATAAATTCTCACCGCCCCCGCCATCCGTCAACCCAGTTTTACGCCCCGACTATGGTGGGGGCGTTCAAGATAATGCAGCGTTTGCATCTCAGCCAGTCGGCTGGCGATACGATCCGCCTCTTCTTCCCGCCCGTCATCGCCGTACAACTGTTGCGGGCTCACCCCGAATGAAGCAACCAGTTTGACGTGATTGTCGTATAGCACGTCGATCAGCCAGGTGAAGCGCCGTGCTTCTGCCGCCCGCTCCGCGGTCAGGCGCGGAATCGACGACACGAACACGGTGGGATAGCGGTGCGCGATCTCCAGATAATCCGCCGCGTCGTGCAAGCCGCCGCACAGCTCGGCGAAATCAAACCATGCCACCTCGCGCGCCAGCCGTTTGACCGGCATTTTGCGGCCGCGCATCAGTATCGCAGCCGCCCCGCCCCGCACGCCGGCGGTCAGACGCTGAAACAGGGCCCGCATGCGCGCCTCGCTGGCCGCATCGTCAGGAAAGTGGAACAGCGGATCACGTGCCATCTGCAGCAGGCGATAATCTGAATCGCCGTCCAGATGCAGCACTTTCAATTCGCGCTCGAGCAGGGCAATGGCGGGCAGAAAATTCTGCCGCTGCAAACCGTTGCGGTACAAATCGTCAGGCGCAAAGTTGGACGTGGTCAGCACCACCACGCCGCGCGCGAACAGCGCCTCCAGCAGGCGCCCGAGGATCATCGCGTCGGCAATGTCGTCCACATGGAACTCGTCCAGGCATAACAAGCGGGTGGACTGTTCGATCACCTCGGCCACCGCCAGCAGTGGATCGGGCGCATGCGCCAGCCGCCGCATCTCGTGATGCACTTCCAGCATGAAATTATGAAAATGGATGCGCCGCTTGCGCCGATAGGGCAGGCACTCGTAAAAACCGTCCATCAGAAACGTCTTGCCGCGCCCCACCCCGCCCCAGATATACAAACCCTTCGGCACCTCCGGACTCAACAGGCTGCGCCCGAGGAACTGGTTGCGCCGCTGCTTGAATTCCACCAGTTGCCGCCACAAGACTTCCAGCTGCCCGATCGCGGCAAGTTGCTGCGCGTCGCAGACGAAATCGGACTGGTCGCAGGCGGCCTGATACCAGCCTTGCGGGCTGCCGCCGGTCCCGCTCATATTTCCGCCGTCCCGATAAACTCCAGCGCGTTGCCATCCGGGTCGCGGCAGAACAGGGCGCGGCGTCCGGACCGGCTCAATGTATAGGGGATACCGGCACCTTCCAGCCGCGCCATCAGCGCCGGCAGGTCGCCGACAGCCAAGGCCAGATGCCGATCCCGGCCGCCGTGCGCGGGGCGTTGCGGATCTGTCGGCGGATTGGGCAATCCCATCAAATGGATCTGTTGCCCGGAGTGGAGGCGGTACCACACCCCCTCAAAGCCCATGGCGGGACGGGATGGATCCGCCTGCAAACCCAACACCCCCTCGTAAAACGCGCGCGACCGCGCCAGCTCGTCGCTGAGAAAAGTAGCGTGATGAATGGCGCGGATCATTTCCGCACCGGAGTCACTTTGGCGGCCGCCAGTTTGGCGCGACTGCGCGCCTCGCCGGTATCGCGGCCGTTTGCCAGCGCCACCCCCATGCGGCGTTTTTTGAACGATTCCGGTTTGCCGAACAGGCGGATGTCTGATTCCGGGACGCGCAGCGCCTCGCCCACACCGTCAAAAGCAATGCCTGCCGCTTCGATCTGGCCATAGATCACCGCCGACGCGCCCGGCGCGCGCAGCGAGGTGTCAACCGGCAAACCCAGGATCGCGCGCGCATGCAATTCGAATTCGTTCAGGCGCTGGCTGCACAGCGTCACCATGCCGGTGTCATGCGGGCGCGGACTGACCTCGGAGAACCATACCCGGTCGCCTTTGACAAACAGCTCAACGCCGAAGATGCCCAATCCGCCGAGATCGTCCGTAACCTTCTGCGCGATGTCGCGCGAACGCTGCAGCGCGACCCCGCTCATCGCCATCGGTTGCCAGCTTTCCACATAATCACCGTGCACCTGAACATGGCCTATCGGCTCGCAAAAGTGCGTCCCGACCGCTCCGTTCTCGCCCATCGCGCGCACCGTAAGCAGGGTGATCTCGTAATCGAAATCGACAAAGCCCTCGACGATGACCCGGCCACGGTTGACGCGCGAGCCGCTGGCGGCGGTATCCCACGCGGCCTGCACTGCATCCGCGTCGTCCACTTTGGACTGACCTTTGCCGGAAGACGACATCACCGGCTTGACCATGCAGGGATAGCCGATGCCGCCGTCGATGGCGGCCCGCAATTCCTCCACACTATCGGCGAATTTGTAGGGCGAGGTCGGCAGCCACAATTTTTCAGCCGCCAGTCGGCGGATGCCCTCGCGATTCATGGTGAGCTGCGCCGCGCGTGCCGTCGGGATCACCCGCGCCAACCCCTCTTGCTCAATCTGCACCAGCATGTCGGTGGCAATCGCCTCAATCTCCGGCACGATCAGGTGCGGCCGCTCCTGTTCAATCAGCGCGCGCAACGCCGCGCCGTCGGCCATGTCGAGGACATGGGCACGGTGCGCCACCTGATGCCCCGGCGCGTTGGCATAACGGTCCACCGCAATGGTTTCCACGCCGAGGCGTTGCAGCGCAATGATCACTTCCTTGCCCAGCTCGCCACTGCCGAGCAACATAACTTTTGTCGCGGCAGGGGATAGCGGGGAGCCAAGAGACAAAGTGGCAGATGTTGGCATGATGAATACCCAGAATTCAGACCTGTGCATTCTATGCGAATCGGAGGTTTCAGGTTAGAAGTGCAAGCGCTCGTGCTTGGTTTTTGTCGCGCATTTCGACGCTGATGAATATCCCTTGTTGCCAGATACCTTTGCAGGGCGGCGATCAGCCTGGCGCTCCCGCGAATTCCGGATTCCAAATCCCCGGGAAATTTCTGCCGGTGCGCGCGTTGCGGGGCTGAAGATATATCGTTCTCCCCACTATCTTATCCCACGCCACTCGCTAGAATGGCGGCCTTTTCTTTGGGAAGGTTACAGAAAAGATGCCCGCACCCAAACCTTCACCCGCATGTCTTGATTATTCGATTGGAAAGAAAAATGAAACGCTCCGTCCTGATTGCAGCCCTGTTGGCCCTGTCCCTGTCTGCCTGTGGCGAAAAGCCTGCCGAAACTGTTGCGGCTCCGGCGACTGAAGCCGCCGCCCCGGCAGCCGCCTCAACCGTGGAAGCAGCCGCGCCTGCGGGAAAATAAGCTGTATTGTTTGGCACAAAAAAACCGGCGCGAGCCGGTTTTTTTGTTGGCGGTTCATCTCAAATAGATCAACCGATCCCGCGCCAGCCCAAACCTTCCGCCTGAGTGGCGACCGCAATCTCATCCTCGCGACAGGACAACACCGCGCTCAAAGCGCGCACCGCCAGCTGCGGCGTATTGTTGTGCGCGCTCAAATGCGCCGCCACCACATGTTGCAGACGTGCGGTATCGAGACTCGCCAGAAATTCCGCCGACTGATAATTGTTGAGGTGTCCGTAAAGGCCGCCCACCCGCTGCTTGAGGCTGGCCGGATAGCGCCCGCTGCGCAACATCTCCGCGTCGTGGTTGCATTCCAGCACCAGCGCGTGGCAGGCGTGGAACGTCGTTGCGATGTGCGGGGTGATGTGCCCGGTATCGGTCAGCACACCCAGTCGGTGCGCCCCGTCACTGAACACGTACTGCACCGGCTCGGCCGCGTCGTGCGGCACCGGACAGGGCTCGATCTCAAGATCGCCGATACGAAACCGATGGTGCGCGCTGATTTCATGCACGAGCAGCCCACTCATTTTTTGTTGCTGAAAACGCAGGGTGCCGTGCGTCATCCACACCGGCAGATTGAAGCGGCGCGCCAGCCTGGCCACGCCACCGAGATGATCGCTGTGTTCGTGGGTGACGAGGATGCCGGAGATCGACGCGGGATCGAGCTGCAGGCGCTGCAAGCGCAGGAGGGTTTCGCTCACGGAAAAACCGCAGTCCAGCAGCAGCAGGGTAGCGCCGGACTGCACCACCAGCGCGTTGCCCTCGCTGCCGCTGCCGAGCAAGGCAAAACGCATCACAACAAACTACTGCGCCAGGCGCTGATGAATGGATGCCAACAGGCGCTCGACAGTCTCCGCCGGCGCCTTCCCTTCGACAGTGAGGGTTGAGTCAGCGCCGTTATCGGCAAGATGCAGACGCACCTCGGCTGATTTCTGGTCCTTGCCGCCGACCTTGATGTAATACAGCCCCTTGCTGCGGTCGCGGTCGGTCGGTTTGATCCCGGCGCGGTCAAGCGCCAGACCGACACTGCGCCAGGCGCGATCAAACGGTTCGGACAACAGAATGAAGGAAGTCGTGCCGACCTTCAATAATTTCGGGGACGGAGTTTGCGCCGCTGCAAGCGGAGCCGGCACGGGCGCAATAACCGGCGCGGCGGCAGGGGCAACAGCCGCATTGGCGGGGCGCGTAAAGTCGGAATAATTGGCTATCTGGGTGCCATCCGCGGCCACGGTCGCGGCGCGGCTGGACACGGCAGGCGCGACCAGATCGGGCGGCACTTCGAGCGGTTGCACCGCGACCGCATCCGCCTTGTAATCCACCTGTCGATGATCGAACACGCCGCACCCGGCCAGCAAAGCAAGCGACGAAATCCACAATATAATGCTTCTGACTTGCATGAAAACTCCCATTCAAATGACTCCGGCCTGACGCATCGCGGCTTCCACCTGCGGCTGCGCGGCGGAAGAGAGCGGGGTCAGGGGTAAACGCAGCACGTT
>PCWU01000040.1 GCA_002787455.1 Gallionellaceae bacterium CG11_big_fil_rev_8_21_14_0_20_60_62
TCATGCCCAGCGGCTTCTTGATCCCTTCCTGCCCGTCGATGCTGAACTCCTGCTCCAGGATGTGCAGGATCTGCTGGTCGCCCGGCAGGCTGATCGAGCTGGCGGTCTCGATCGCGCGCACCACATCGGTCTGCGCGACCTCCTTGTCCTTGATCTTGATCATGCCGTGCGCGTTCGAGCTGCGGATATGCCCGCCCGCGATGCCGGTATAGACCTCGCGGATCTTGCAGTCCGCCATCAGTTCGGCTTCCTGCAGCGCCTGCTGGATGGCGCCGACTGTGGCATCGATGTTCACCACCATGCCTTTCTTCATGCCGGACGATTCGTGCATCCCGGCGCCGATCACTTCCAGCGTACCTTCGGCCGTCATCTCGGCCACGATGCAGGCGATCTTGGAAGTGCCGATATCCAGCCCGACAATCAGATTCTTGCTTTCCTTGCTCATTCTTTCTCCCCCGCCTCAACTATTGGCCACGGCAAATCCATCGCGATAACGCAAATCAATCCGGCGCACCCGAGGCATGGCCGCCTGACTGGACGGATACACGCGGACGAAACGCGCCAGCCGTTCACTTGTCGCCTCGCGCCCCAGTGCCAGTTGCAAGCCGTCGTCCAGTTCGATCTGCCAGGCCATGCGCGGCGACAGCACGACGCGCGCAACCTGCCGCTGCAGCGGCGCCAGCAACTGATTCATCTCGCCATAGGCCTGCGCAACCAGCAGTGCGTTGTGCGCTTCGCCGCTGAATGCCGGCAGCGGCTCGTCCGTATCGGCGTGAAACACTTCGCCGTGGGTGTTCACCAGATCGCTCTGGTTCCAGCGTGCCAGCGCGATGTGCTCTTCCAGCTCAATTTCCAGCGTCCACGGGAACTTGCGCCGCACACTTGCCCGGCGCACCCAGGGCAACCGCTCCAGCGCCTGCCTTGTGCGCTGCAGATCGACGGTGAAAAAATTGCCATGCACCTGCGCCGTCACCGTGCGCAATTGGGCTGCCGTGATATGACCCGGGGCAGCCGTCAACGCCACCGCGCGCAGGGCAAACTGCGGCAGATGCACGGCGTAATTCAAACCGTTCCATACGATCCACAGCGCGCTCAATCCCAGCACCAGATTGGTGAATGCGCGCAAACGATCCGCATCAGCCCACATGACTTGCCTCCAATATGCGCAGCGCCAGTTGCTCGAAGCTGATCCCCTTCTGCCGCGCCGCCATCGGCACCAGGCTGTGGTCGGTCATCCCCGGCGAGGTGTTCGCCTCCAGCACATAAGCCTTGCCGTCCTCCGCGCCGCGCAGGAAATCCACCCGCCCCCAACCTTCTCCGCCGATCAGTGCAAATGCCTGCAAGGCCAGCTGCTGCATCGCCGCCTCGTCCGCCGCACTCAGTCCGCACGGGCACAGGTAGCGCGTGGCATCGCTCAGATATTTCGCGTCGTAGTCATAAAACTCGTTGGCCGGTTCGATCTTGATCACCGGCAGCGCCTGCCCGCCGAGAATCGCCACCGTGTATTCGCCGCCGCTGACAAAACTCTCGGCCAGCACCACCTTGTCGTGGCGGGCCGCCTCGGCATAGGCGGCGGGCAACTCCGCCACCGTGCGCACTTTGCTGATGCCCACGCTGGAACCTTCATTGGCGGGCTTCATGAACAGGGGCAGATCGAGATGGTCGGCCAATGCAGACCAGTCGGTCGGCGCAGTCAGCGCCTCGTACTCCGGGATCTGCAATCCGGCCGCCTGCCAGATCATCTTGCTGCGCCACTTGTCCATGGCGATGGCGGAGGCCATCACGCCGCTGCCGGTGTAGGGGATGCCCATCAGTTCCAGCGCGCCCTGCACCGTGCCGTCCTCGCCGAAGCGCCCGTGCAGGGCGATGAACGCGCGGTCGAATTTTTCTTCGCGCAACGCATGCAGATCGCGCTCGGCCGGATCGAAGGGATGCGCAGCAACGCCCGACTTTCGCAGCGCCGCCAATACCGCCGCGCCGCTCTTCAGCGACACCTCGCGCTCGGCCGAACGGCCGCCGAGCAATACCGCCACTTTCCCGAATTTGCTCACTTTGCTTTTTCTCCCGCTATCCGCACCTCGGTGTGCAGCTCGATCCCCGTCTGGCGCAACACCGTTGCCCGCACTTCTCCGATCAAATCCTCGATGTCCGCCGCGCTTGCACCCCCCAGGTTGACGATGAAATTGGCGTGTTTCTCCGACACCTGCGCGCCGCCAATCCGCTTGCCTTTCAGTCCGCAACTTTCAATCAGGCGCGCCGCGTGATCGCCCGGCGGATTGCGAAATACCGAGCCGCAATTCGGCAGCTGCAACGGCTGGCTCGCGCTGCGCTTCTCCATCAGCGCCTTGATCTGCTGCCGCGCGGCCTCGGCATCTCCCTGCTCGAACTTCAACCAGGCACCGACGAAAAATTCTTCATTCGCTTTGCGCAATGCCACATGCCGATAGCCGATTTCGTATTCCTGCGGCGCGCGTTCCAGCAGCTCGCCGCCGCGCGCCAGCACTTGCACGCGCACCACTTTCTGCCAGGTCTCGCCGCCATAGCAGCCGGCATTCATCGCCAGCATGCCGCCCAGTGTGCCGGGGATGCCGACGAAGAATTCGGCACCGCATAGATGGTTAGTCGCGGCAAAGCGCGCGAGCTTGGCGCCCGCCACGCCGGCTTGCGCGTAGATCAGATCGCCCTCCCTGCGCAACTCGGCCAGCCCCCCGAGCAGCAGCAATACCGTGCCGCGAAATCCGCCGTCGCGCACCAGCAGATTGCTGCCGAGACCCACCGCCAGCAGCGGTTCATCCGCCGGTGTCCGGCGCAGGAACGTTTGCAAATCGGCCAGGTCTGCCGGTTGATACACACGCTGTGCGACACCACCGGCGCGCCAGCTGGCATGGCGCGACATGGGCTCGTCGCGGAGCATCTCTCCACGCAACCCTTCAGCCCTGAACTCTGTCGGTTCGCTCATGTTCATTTTTGCGTCAGTTGCTTCAATTGACTCGGCACGCCGCCGATGGAACCCGCGCCCATGGTCAGCACCACATCGCCGTCGCGCGCCATCTGCAGGATGGCTTGCGGCATGTCGGCGATGCTCTCCACAAATACCACCTCGTTCTGTCCGGCCACGCGCAAGGCGTGCATCAGGCCGCGCCCGTCTGCCGCAACGATGGGCGCTTCGCCCGCCGCATACACTTCCGCCAGCGCCAGCGCGTCCACCGTTCCCAGCACTTTGACGAAGTCCTCGAACAAGTCGCGCGTGCGGGTGTAGCGGTGCGGCTGGAACGCCAGCAGTAAACGCCTGCCGGGAAAGGCGCCGCGCACCGCTGCCAGAGTCGCCGTCATTTCAACCGGGTGATGGCCGTAATCGTCAATCAAGGTAAAGCTGCCGCCTGCGGCAGCGGCGTTTACCCCCCCGCCCTCCGGGAGACGGCTGGGGAGAGGGATTTCCCCATAGCGCTGCATGCGCCGCCCCACACCCTCGAATTCGGCCAGCGCGTCAACAATGGCAGACGGCGCAACGCCGACTTCCAGACCGACCGCGATGGCCGCCAGCGCATTCAACACGTTGTGCTCCCCGGCCAGATTGAGCGTGATGTCCAGATCCAGAGGTTTCCCCTCGTACACACATTTCTCGTCGTGGCGGCACTGCGCGATGAAGCGCATCCGACCGCCCTCGTGACGCACGTTCACCGCGCGGATTTGCGCCTCGTCACTCAAACCGTAAGTCGTCACCGGCTTGCTGATGCGCGGCAATATCTCGCGCACGTTGGCGTCATCCACACACAACATAGCGCGACCGTAGAACGGCAGACGCTCGATAAAATCAATGAATGCCTGTTTCAATTTGTTGAAGTCGTGGTCGTAGGTCTCCATGTGGTCGGCATCGATATTGGTGACGACCGCCAGAATCGGCGTGAGATACAGGAACGACGCGTCCGACTCGTCCGCCTCCGCGACGATGAACTCGCCCGTGCCCAGCCGCGCATTGGCCCCGCTGCTGTTGAGCCGCCCGCCGATGACGAAAGTCGGATCAAACCCGCCCTTGGCCAGCACCGTGGTGACCAGCGAGGTCGTCGTCGTCTTGCCGTGCGTGCCCGCCACCGCAATGCCCTGGCGCAGGCGCATCAGCTCGGCCAGCATCACCGCGCGCGGCACCACCGGGATGCGCTGCGCGCGCGCCGCCAGCACTTCCGGGTTGTCCGCCTTGACTGCGGTGGAAGTCACCACCGCATCGGCATCGCGCAAATTCATCGCATCGTGTCCCTGATGGATCTCGGCGCCCAGTTCGCGCAAGCGCATGATCACCGTGCTGTCGGCCAGATCAGACCCGCTCACCTTGAATCCGAGATTGAGCATCACCTCGGCGATGCCGTTCATGCCGGAGCCGCCGATACCGACGAAGTGGATGTTTTTAATTTTGTGCTTCATCCCGCCAACTCCATACAAACTTTAGCCACTTGCGCCGTCGCATCCGGTTTCGCCAAGCTGCGTGCCGCTAGCGCCATCGCCAGCAATTTTCCCCGCGTCAGTTCACGCAGCAATTGCGCCAATTTCTCCGCGCTCAATTCTTTCTGCGGCAGCAAAATCGCCGCGCCCTGCTCGCTCAAAAAACGCGCGTTGCGGGTCTGGTGATCGTCCACCGCGAACGGGAAAGGCACCAGCACGCTGGCCACGCCCGCCGCCGCCAGTTCGGCGACGGTCAAGGCCCCGGCGCGGCAGATCACCACATCGGCCTGCGCGTACTGCTGCGCCATGTCGTCGATGAAGGCGAGAATGTCGGCCCGTACACCAGCCTGCGCATACAGTGCCTGCACCGTCCCGAGATTTTTCTTGCCGGTTTGATGCACCACATTAAACGAACACTCGCGCAGCGAGCCGGTTGCCCCCTCTCCCGCCGGGGGAGGGTTGGGGTGGGGGAGCGCTCCGCCGCTCAGCAGCGCCAGCGCTTTGGGCAATGCCTCATTCAAAGCCCGCGCGCCCAGACTGCCGCCGACCACCAGCACGTTCAACTTGCCGCTGCGTTGTGTGTAACGCGCGTTCGGGTCGGGCAATGCAGCGATGTCGGCGCGCACCGGGTTGCCGCACCATGTCGTGTTGCGCAGCACATCCGGGAAACCGCTCAACACGCGCGTCGCCAGTTTCGCCAGCACCTTGTTGCTCAATCCGGCGATGGAATTCTGTTCATGGATCAGCAGCGGCCGGCGCAGGAATGCGGCCATCAGTCCTCCCGGCATCGTGATATAGCCACCCATGCCCAGCACCACATCGGGACGGTGGGCAAAGATCGCCGCCGCACTCTGCCACAAGGCGCGCGGCAGCGAGAACGGCAGCATCAACAGGCGCTGCATCCCTTTGCCGCGCACGCCGGAAAAATTGACCCATGCCACCGGATAGCCGTGTTGCGGCACCAGTTCCGCTTCCATGCTGTGCGGTGCGCCCAGCCACACGATGTTCCAGTTCTGCGCGCGCAAGGCATCGGCAACGGCCAGCCCCGGGTAGATGTGTCCGCCGGTGCCGCCCGCCATGATGAGGATGGTGCGGCTCATATCGGCAACCCCCGCGCAACACGTCTGTTTTCGTAGTCGATACGCAGCAACACCGCGACGGCAACCAGATTCATCACCAGTCCGCTGCCGCCGAAACTCAGGAAGGGCAACGTCAGTCCCTTGGTCGGCAGCACGCCCATGTTGACGCCGATGTTGATCATCGCCTGCACGCCCAGCCAAACCGCGATGCCCTGCGCCACCAGCGCGGCATACAAACGGTCGGACATCGCCGCGTGGCGTCCGATGGAGAAAGCTCGCACGATGAGCCAGGCAAACAGCAGGAGCACGGCACTCACCCCGACTAGCCCGAGTTCTTCGGCGATTACCGCGAGCAGAAAATCGGTGTGCGCCTCCGGCAGATAGAACAGTTTTTCCATGCTGCCGCCGAGACCGACGCCCAGCCATTCGCCGCGCCCGAAGGCGATTAGGGCATGGCTTAATTGATACCCCTTGCCGTAGGGGTCGGCCCAGGGATCGAGGAAACCCAGCACGCGCTGGGTGCGATATTCGGAAGAAAAGATTAGCGCGGCAAACGCCAGCGGCAACACCACGGCCAGGCCAAGGAACACTTTCAGGTTGAATCCGCCCAGCCACAGCGTACCCATGGCGACGACACAGATCACCACGAACGCGCCCATGTCCGGCTCCAGCAACAGCAGAATGCCAACCAATGCCATGACTGTCGCCATAGGCGCGAAGGACTTGAAGAAACTTTCGCGCACCGCACCCTTGCGCACGGCGTAATCGGCGGCATAAATCACCGCGAAGAATTTCATCATCTCCGACGGTTGCAAGTTGAACACCATCAACGAAAGCCAGCGGCGGCTGCCGTTGACCGACTTGCCGATGCCGGGAATCAGCACCAGGATCAGCAACACGACGCCGGCCACAAACAGCAGCGGCGCGTATTTTTGCCAAGTCTGGGTTGGCACCTGGAATGCGATCACCGCGCAGACCAGACCGATCGCCATGAACAGTCCGTGGCGCAACAAATAATAGGCGGCCTGATGGCCGGTATAGCGGCCGGCTTCGGCGGTGGCGATGGACGCGGAATACACCATCACCAACCCGATCGACAGTAACGCGGTAACGATCCAGGTCAGGATGCTGTCGTATTCGGCCGGCTTGCGGCGCGGCGCTTGCAGCGCGGTATTTAGCATGGCGACCCCGCTTGCCGTTTCCGCACCGCCGCGACGAATCTTTCCGCGCGGTGCAGATAGTTGCGGTACATATCGAAACTTGCGCACGCCGGAGAGAGCAGAACCGCGTCGCCGCGCTGTGCCTGCGCGGCGGCCAGCGCCACCGCCTCGTCCATATCGCGCGCATGCAACAGGGGTTTGCCGCAACCGGCCAGCGCCTGCCCGATCAACAGCGCATCGCGCCCGACCAGCACCGCCGCCCGCGCGTATTGCGCCACCGCTGCCCGCAGCGGGGTGAAATCCTGCCCCTTGCCGTCGCCGCCAAGGATAATCACTGCCGGCTTGCCCAACCCCTTGAGCGCGGCCTCGGTCGCGCCGACGTTGGTGCCCTTGGAATCATCGTAAAAAGTCACGCCATTGATCTCCGCGACGCGCTCCACCCGGTGCGGCAATCCCTTGAAGGCGCGCAACGCGCTCAACAGTGGCGCCAGCGGCAGCCCGAGCGAGCGGCACAGTGCCAGCGCGGCGAGCGCATTCGCCACGTTATGCAACCCGCTCACCCGCAATTCATCGGCGCGCATGATCTTGCGCGCACCCTGCATCAGCCAGATATGCGCGCCTTCGCGGATGATTCCCCAGTCGTTTGCGCCAGGCGGAGGATTCAGGCCGAAACTGAACTGCCTGCGCCCGGCAAGTTTCATCGCCGCACTGCGTGCGTCGTCGCGGTTCAGCACTTGCACCCCGCGACCCTGGAAAATGCGTGCCTTGGCTGCAGCGTAGCCATCCATCCCTGCATAACGGTCGAGATGGTCTTCCGTGACATTGAGCACCGCCGCCGCATCCGCATCCAGCGTGGCAGTCGTCTCCAGCTGAAAGCTGGAGAGTTCCAGTACCCATACCTGCGGCTGTTGCGTGCGGGCGCGCAGGGCATCCAGCACCGCCGGCGAGATGTTGCCCGCCACCTGCGTGTCCAGTCCCGCCGCCGCGCACATCGCGCCAACCATGCTGGTGACCGTGGTCTT
>PCWU01000091.1 GCA_002787455.1 Gallionellaceae bacterium CG11_big_fil_rev_8_21_14_0_20_60_62
GAGAACTCCACGTCGTCGGTGTACTCGCGCGCCCACTTCACCGCCTGCACCGCGCGCGCCACCACTTCGTCCGGTGTCATGCGCAGCTTGTGCTGCATGTGGATCGGCGAAGTCGCGATGAAAGTGTGGATGCGCCCGTGCTTGGCCGGCCTGATCGCCTCGCCCGCCGCGCGCACATCCTTCTCGCCGGCGCGCGCCAGCGAACACACGGTCGAACGCTCGATCACTTTGGCGATGCCGTGAATCGCATCGGCATCGCCGGGGCTGGCGGCCGCAAACCCCGCCTCGATCACATCCACTCCCAGCTTGTCGAGCTGGCGCGCGATGCGCAATTTCTCTTCCTTGGTCATGGACGCGCCCGGACTTTGTTCGCCGTCGCGCAAGGTGGTATCGAAGATGAATAATTTGTCAGTCATGTTGAACTCCGTAGCCATTGTGCCAAAGGCGGCCATCATTCCGATGCCGCCTGTCCTGTGTAACGTGCGGGATAGTCAGGATTAGCGCGCGACGCGCAGCTTCAGCGCTGCCAGCAGGCTGAAAGTGGAATGCAAAAGCAAGAGGTGGCGGGAGAAATGCATAGGCGGAATATAGCGGCTTTTTTTTGGGGCCGCAACCGCGACATGCAAGTCCGCCTATGCCGCGTCCACGTACAACCACTGACCCGCCCGGCGCACGAAACGGCTGACTTCATGCAGGCGGCAGGCGCGCCCGTTAACCTTGCAACGCGCGACAAATTCAACAATGGCATGGTCGGCATCCTGCCGTTCATGGCGTTTCACTTCCAAGCCGATCCATTTGGTCGGCGCTGCACCGGCCAGGCCCAGCATGGCGGGACGGGTGGACGGATGCCATGTCGCCAGCAGATAGTCTTCGCGCAACAGGGTATAGGCGGTGTAGCGCGAACGCATCAGCGATGCGGCATCGGGAGGAGGCACCCCATTCTTCAGGTAAGGGGCGCAACAATCCCCGAATTGTTTGCCGCTGCCGCAAGGGCAAGCCCGGGTCAGTTTTGCCACAATGGCGGTTCTTCCATCAGGGCGACCTGCTCGCGCAGTTCGAGAATGCGGTCCTGCCAGTAACGCTGGGTGTTGAACCACGGAAACGCCTGCTTGAAGGCGGCATCGTCCCAGCGCCGAGCCAGCCAGGCCGCGTAGTGGATCAGGCGCAGGGTGCGCAGCGCCTCGATCAGATGCAATTCGCGCGGATCGAAATCGCAAAAATCCTCGTAACCGGCGAGTACATCACCCATCTGGCGCACACGGTCTGCGCGCTCGCCGGAGAGCAGCATCCACAGGTCCTGCACCGCCGGGCCCGTGCGGCTGTCGTCAAAATCGACAAAGTGCGGGCCGTCGTCGGTCCACAGCACGTTGCCGGCATGACAGTCTCCGTGCAGGCGCAGTTGTTCCACCTTGCCCGCTCGCTCGAAACAGTAGCGCACACCCTCCAGCGCCTGCTGAGACACACTGCGGTAAGCCGCATCGATGTCGGCCGGAATGAAATTATTCGCCAGCAAAAAATCCCGCGGTTCGGTGCCGAACGTTTCAATATTCAATGCGGGACGCTGCTGATAATTCTTGAGCGCGCCGACGGCGTGGATGCGCCCAAGGAAGCGCCCCATCCATTCCAGCGTGTCGCGGTTTTCCAGTTCCGGCGCCCGTCCGCCGTGTTTTTCAAAAACAGAAAAACGAAAGCCATCGAAGTGATGCAGTGTCTTGCCGCCGATCACCGAGGCGGGCACGACGGGAATTTCGCGTTCCACCAGTTCCTGCACGAAGGCGTGTTCTTCGAGGATGGCCCCATCCGTCCAACGCGCGGGACGATAAAACTTGGCGACCACGGGGTCTCCCTCATCCATGCCGACCTGATACACGCGATTCTCGTAGCTGTTCAGCGCGAGCAGGCGACCGTCACAGCGCAAGCCGATGCTCTCCAGCGCGTTAAGCACGCAGTCCGGGGTTAGCAGGGAATAATCGGGAGTGGTCATGCCGCCACCCTACTTCATTTTTTGTGTTTCTGCACTGTTGCCAGCCCCAGCGCATCCCAGCCCTCGCGGCCCAGTTTGCGCATGGTTTCGATGTTCTTCTCGAAGATCATCTCGGCTTCCGGGAATGCCGCCACCGCCTCATCAATACTCGCTTCGCGTAGCAGGTGCAGCGTGGGATACGGCGAGCGATTGGTGAAATTGGTGATGTCGTCCGGTTCGGTGTCGGCAAATTGATAGTGCGGATGCATGCTGGCCACCTGCAACTCGCCCGCCAGATCAACCTCTTCCAGCGCGGCGTCCACCACTTGCAGAAAATCGTTGTAGTCGAGGAAGTCGGTCAGCACCTGCGGGTGAATCAATAGCGTAGTGTCGATCTTGTCGCGCGGTGTCTCGGCCAGCAGTTCCAATTCACGCAATACATCGCGCAGCAAATCATCCGGTGTTTGCGCCGCGCTCACCGCATACCTTATTTGATTCTTGACGTGCACACCCTTGGCGAACGGACACAGATTAAGTCCGATCACCGCGCGCTCCAGCCACAACCTGGTGGCGACGATGGCTTCCTCGTTGCTGACACTGGCGTTCATTTTCACAAGCCCTGAAAAATCCGAGATTCCGGCGCAGGCCGGAAAGACCGCATCAAAATCTACCGACCGCGCCCGCCGGAACGATGTTGCGCACCCGACGGCACGGCACCTCGCCCCGCACCGCCTGCCGGCTTGCCTCCGCTGCGCGGTGCGCCGCCCGCCCGCGGCTGACCGCGGCCTTGCCCCTGTCCGCGCCCGCCCTGGCCTCGGTTCTGCCCGTTCATGATCGGCTCGGCCTTGATGCGCGGGTCAACCTCGAAACCCGGCACGTTAACCACCGGAATCTCGCGTTTGATCAGCCGCTCGATGTCTTTCAGCAACTTCAGCTCGTCCACGCACACCAGCGAACTCGCTTCGCCGTTGCTGCCCGCGCGGCCGGTGCGGCCGATGCGGTGCACATAATCTTCCGGCACATTGGGCAACTCGTAGTTGACCACATGCGGCAGCTCGACGATGTCGATGCCGCGCGCGGCGATATCGGTCGCCACCAGCACCTGCAACTTGGCGGTCTTGAACTCGGCCAGCGCCCGCGTGCGCGCTGCCTGGCTCTTGTTGCCGTGAATCGCCATCGCCGGAATGCCTTCCTTTTCCAGCTGTTCGGCCAGACGATTCGCGCCGTGCTTGGTGCGGGTGAACACCAGCACCTGAAACCAGTTGTGTTCCTTGATCAGTTGGGTCAGAAGTTCGCGCTTGCGCTCGCGATCCACCGGATACACGCGCTGCTCGATCAGTTCGGCCGTCGCGTTGCGGCGCGCCACTTCGATCAGCGCCGGATTGGTCAGCAGGCCGTCGGCCAGCAGCTTGATCTCGTCCGAGAAGGTGGCGGAGAACAGCAGGTTCTGCCGCTGTTTGGGCAGCACCGCCAGCACTTTCTTGATGTCGCGGATGAAGCCCATATCCAGCATGCGGTCGGCCTCGTCCAGCACCAGAATCTCGACGTGCGACAGGTCCACGGTTTTCTGCTGCAAGTGGTCGAGCAGCCGCCCCGGTGTCGCCACCAGAATATCCACGCGCCCGTGCAGTTGCTTGATCTGCGGATTGATGTTGACGCCGCCGAACATCATCATCGATTTGAGCGGCAGGTATTTTCCGTATTCGCGCACACTCTCCTCCACCTGCGCGGCAAGTTCGCGCGTGGGCGTGAGCACCAATGCACGAATGTGAGATTTGCCCGCGACGTTCTTCACCATCAGGCGTTGCAGCAGCGGCAGGGTAAAACCGGCAGTCTTGCCGGTGCCGGTCTGCGCGCCGCCCATCAGGTCGCCGCCTTTGAGCACGACCGGAATGGCCTGCGCCTGGATCGGCGTGGGTTCGGTATAACCGCGCTCGGTAACGGCGCGGACGAGTTCGGCGGATAAGCCGAGAGATGCAAATGACATATTTTCTTTCTGAATACAAACGGCCTGTCGTTCAATCAAGAACGCCAGTCTGAGGCTGAATGAGGTGGGTGGAACGAACCGGAATCGGCGGCAATCACTACATGGCGACATAAATCTACTGCGCGGTTGCATGGCGGCGTTGCGCGGTGCTCGGAATCCTCATGTACTTCTGTGTACACTCCGGTTTCTCCGCGCCGGGCACTTTGCCATGCAGCCGCTCGTTACGATTTCTGTCGCTATGTTTCAGACTGAAACGAAATTGCGGCGCGCAGTGTAACAGAACCTGCGGTGAATTCTTGCGCAATGCGCGCGAGGGTGCGGAATTAAGCCGTCCCTTTTATGCCAAACAAAGTACCTCCCGCACCGCCCCCACCACGCGCTCGACATCCGCTTCGCTCATCATCGGAAACAGCGGCAGGCTGACGATACGTCGCCCGACACGCTCCGCAACCGGAAACATGCCCTCTTTGAAGCCGCGCGCACGGTAGAGTTTGAACAGATGGATCGGCGGGTAATGCACGCCGCAGCCGATGTTGCGCGCTTTCATCTTTGCCATGAATTCGGCGCGCACGGCGCTTTGCGGCAGGACGATCTGGAACATATGCCAGTTGGTGTTCCGGAAATCCTTGACGGGAAGTTGCGCACCCGTTTCCCTCTCGAAGTCCGCGCCGAAGGTTGCAAAGTAATGTTTGACCAGTGCATGGCGGCGCGTGGTGGTGGCGTCGAGTTGCGCCAACTGGTTGAGACCGATGACGGCGGCGACGTCGGTCATGTTGAACTTGCCGCCCAGCACATCCACTTCCATGCCGTCGAAGCCGCTGCGCGTGACGCCCTGCAGGCGATATTTTTCCGCCAGGCACGCTTCGTCCTCGTTGTTCAGCACCAGACAGCCGCCTTCAGTCGTGGTGAGATTTTTGTTGGCCTGAAAGCTGAACGAGACGAGATCGCCGAAACTGCCGATGCGCTTGCCGTTCCACTTCGCGCCGATGGCCTGCGCCGCGTCTTCGACCACGCGCAGTTTGTGTTTGGCCGCGATGGCGTACAGCCGGTCGCGGTCCACCGGCAAGCCGGAAAGATCTACCGGGATGATGGCTTTGGTGCGCGGAGTAATGGCAGCTTCGACCTTGTCCAGATCGATGTTGCGCGTGACCGGGTCGATGTCGGCAAACACCGGTGTCGCGCCGACTTCGAGGATGACATTGGAAGTCGCCACCCAGGAAATGGGCGTGGTGATGACTTCATCGCCCGGCCCAATGCCCGCGATGCGCAAGGCGATCTCCATGGTGCAAGTGCCTGAATTGAAGGTGCGCACCGGGCGGTCGCCAAAATAAACGGAAAGTTGCCGCTCGAATTCCTGCATCCTGGGGCCGGAAGTGATCCAGCCGGAACGCAACACCTCGCCGACGGCGGCGATGGCCGCTTCGTCGATATGGGGGCGGGTGAATGGCAGGAACTCGCTCATGCTTATGGGAACCTCTATAAATTCATTTTGTGGGCGAATCGCGGCGTCGTGCGCTCGCTCATTCCTCGCCTATCCATTCGATATGTCTCTTCATTCGCTGCGCGGCTTCTTGCGCTTCATCCCGCAAAAGTGAATTTCTAGAGGCTCCCTTACGCACGCGAAATGATGATCACGCCCAAAATAATCACGCCCATGCCGACCAGCTTGGTGACGCTAAAATCCTCGCCGAGCAGATATTTGGCGGCGACGGCGTTGACCACGTAAGCCATCGACAGCATGGGGAAAGCGATGCTGACCGGCACGCGCGACAGCGCGAGAATCCACACCACCACGCTGATGCCGTAGCAGAACAGGGCGGTGATGATGTGCCACTCGGTCATCAGTTTCCAGCCGATGGGCACAACGTTCGCCGCGCTGAACTCGAAATGGCCGATGGCGTTGGTGCCCGCTTTCATCAATATCTGCGCGGCGGCGTTGAGCATCACGCCGGCAAAGATAAGACTGAAATTGACCAGGTTCATGGCTTGACCACCACCACGACCTGATGGTCACGATAGATTTCTTTCATCTCCATTCCTTTGTCCCGCAGAATTTTCTCGGCAAACAGCGGCATGATGGCATAAGCCCCGGTATCGGTCTTCCACTTCGCGGCCAGCGCATCGACAGTGGCCAGCCATTTGTGCGGCTCCTGCCCGATGCCGAAGGCCATCTCGTTCTGATAATCGACCAGGGTCAGCGTGCGTTTGAGATAGAAGGGCAAGGTCTGCTCATAGTTATAGACCGAGTAGAACGGCACATCCGGTTTGATCTGCGGCGCGATTGCTTCGGCAATGAGATAGGCCGAACGCTCGCGCGCGATGGTGTTGTAGCCCGAGACTCCGATCTGGGTCGCCAGCAGTGTCGCCAGTGCCAGCACGACGACAGGAGTCATCTTGTTGCCGCGCCGCAGCCCGACCAGCGCCACCACCAGACCGGCCAGCCAGATAACCACCGCCACGGCCAGCCACAACGCATATGCACCATACATCTCCCGTTGCATCGGCGTATCCGCAAAACGGTCTGAGTAAGCCGCAACGCCCAGCAGAGCCAACAATAGCGGCAACACCGGCACCAGCAACCAGAAGGCGCGGCGCGGCGTCATGCCTGCCAGTTGCTTGCCCATCAGCAGGGCCAGCGCGGGAAACATCGGCAACAGATAGGACGGCAATTTGGAGCTGGAGAGGGTAAAGAACAAATAAATGAACACCGCCCACACCAGCAGGAAACGCTCCGCGCTGAAAGTGTGCGCCCGCGCTGTGCTGCCGCGCCAGGTGCGCAACAACGCATCCAGCATCAGCAGCGTCCACGGCAACATACCGAGCAACAGCACCGGCACGAAGTAGTGCCACGGCTGGTAGCGCCCGTGCACCTTGGTGGTGAAGCGCTCGAAGTGTTCATGGATGAAAAAGAACTGGAAGAATTCCGGATTGGCGCGCATCACCAGCACGAACCACGGGACGGCAACGAGCAGGAACACCAGCAATCCGCTGACCCAGTGCATGCGCAACCAGACCGCGACATCGCGGTTGAACAGTGAATACAGGAACAGCGCCGCGCCCGGCAGGATCACCCCCATCAGGCCTTTGCTCAATACCGCCAGCGCCATGGCGGCCCAGACCAGCAGCATCCAGTTTCGGCGGTAGGCATGGGCGGATTCCTGTTGCGCCAGCAGCAGGGAAAATATGCCGAGCGTGAGAAAAAAAGTCACGCCCATATCGAGCGTGTTGATGTGTGCCATCAGCGCGTAAAGGCTGCTGCTACCGAGAATCAGCGCGGCATACAGGCCGGCTTTGCGCCCGAACAAGCGGGTGCCGGTGAACCACGCCAGCAACACCCCGGCCAGGCCGGTCAGCGCCGTCCACAGGCGGGATGTCCATTGATACTGGCCGAATATCTCATAGGCCACGGCGGTGGCCCAGTATTGCAGCGGCGGTTTCTCGAAGTATTTCAGATCGTTCAGACGCGGTGTGACCCAGTCGCCGCTAGCCACCATCTCGCGCGGAATCTCCGCGTAGCGGCCTTCGTCCGGCTTGATCAGATAACGATATTCCAAATTGCCGAACCAGATGACTACAAACGCCAACAACAGCAGCCAGAGCATGCGGCGGGAAAAAGAAGGATTCATCGTGACGGCGAAGGAAGGAAACAGTTGCGGATTTTACCCCAGATCAGCGTTGCTTTTCCCGTACCTCGACCTTGGCCCCGCCCTCGGCAAACGTGAGTCGCAGGCAATCTCCGGTTTCAATTGCCGCACTGCTACGCACGATGTTTCCCGCCGCATCGCGCACCAGACTGTAACCGCGCGCCAGCACTTGCTGCGGGTCGAGGTGCTGCATCTGTTGGTGCAGGGCATGCACGCGCGCATCCCCGCGCTCGAATGCATGCGACATCGCCACCCGCAGACGCCGGACACCACTCGCCAGACGGTCGCGCATCGGTTCGATATCCGGCTGCAGGCGGGACATTCGCCGGCTCGCTGTCTGCCAGCGCCATTGTGCCTGTTGCCATGAGTTGCCCTGGGCCAATCGCAGGCGACGCAGCAATGCCAGCAACTGTTCACGTTGCTGACCCAGCCGTTGCGCCGGATGCACCAGCCGCCGTTGCAGATAATCCAGTTGCTGCATATGCTGCTCGAACCGGCGCAATACAGCCTGCGCCAGATGCCGTTGCTGTTGGGCAATGCGCTGGCGCAGCGCCTGCCACTCCGGCACCACCGCCTGTGCGGCGGCGGTCGGCGTCGCCGCGCGCAGATCGGCCACGAAATCGGCAATGGTGAAATCGGTCTCGTGCCCCACCCCGCTCACCAGCGGAATGGTGCCGGCGGCAATCGCGCGCGCCACGATTTCCTCGTTGAATGCCCACAAGTCCTCGATGCTGCCGCCGCCACGGCAGAGGATGAGCACATCGCACTCGGCGCGCCGGTTCGCCGTTGCAATCGCCTGCGCGATCTTCGGCCCCGCATCGGCGCCCTGCACCGGCACCGGATACAGCACGACAGGCACATTCGGCATGCGCTGCGCCAGGGTGCGCAGCACATCGCGCAAGGCCGCGGCCTGCGGCGAAGTCACAATGCCGATTTGTCGCGGGAATTGCGGCAGCTCGCGTTTGCGTGCCGCATCGAACAACCCCTCACCTTCCAGCTTGGCTTTTAACCTTTCGAACGCCTCGAACAGCGCCCCCAGTCCGGCCGGGCGTATTTTTTCCAGTGTCAGTTGAAAGTCGCCGCGCGCCTCGTACAACGTCGCCAGCGCCTGCACTTCAATCTGCATCCCGTTCACCGGACGAAAATCCAGATACTGGCTCTTGTGGCGGAACATCACGCAGCGCACTTGCGCCTGCTCGTCCTTGAGCGAGAAATACCAGTGGCCGGAGGCGGCACTGACGAAATTGGAAATCTCGCCGCGTACCCACAGCAGCGGCAAGCCGCCCTCGATCAACTGCCTGGCGGCGCGGTTGAGCTCGCCCACGCTGACGATGCTGTTTTTGTCGAAGGGTGCCACGTTAATCAGCGCCCGCGCGCGTCGCCCCAGCGCAGCGGAGTGCGGTCGTCGCCGAGGTAATAGGTCTCGCCGGTCTTGTGCTCGACGTAATAATCCGGCGACACGATGGCCTCCTCGAACGTCATGCCCGGGCTGATGCGGGTGTATTGCAGCAGGATGCTGCGAATCACCTTTGCATCGCGGCAGACCTGAGAACCCCGGGTGACCCAGGTCGGGCCGATGATCTCCGCCCCAGCCTCGATGCTTACCCCGGAATCGATATACACCGGCCCTTCGATCCGGACGTGGTCCCAGTCGATGCGGGTGTTGATGCCGACCCAGATGCCGGGTTTGATTTCCGTGCCGGGCATCTGCATGTGTGCGACTTCC
>PCWU01000095.1:0-412 GCA_002787455.1 Gallionellaceae bacterium CG11_big_fil_rev_8_21_14_0_20_60_62
CAGGGTAACCCTTGCCATCCACCCGCTCATGGTGATGCAAACAGACATCAAGTGCGATTGCGTTCGCGCCTTCGGCCACGTTTAACACCTCCCATCCTTTGCGCGGATGGCCCTTCATCACCTCAAATTCTTCATCAGTCAGTTTGCCGGGTTTGTTCAGCACCTCATTCGGAATCAATGCTTTGCCGACATCATGCATCAGACCGGCGATGCCGGCATCCTTGAGGTCACGGCCACTCATCCCCAACGTTTTACCCAGGGCGATCATCAACCCGCACACGGCGACCGAATGCAGATAGGTGTAGTCGTCCACATTCTTGAGGCGGGCGAGGTTGAGAAAAGCTTCCGGGTTGCGCGCGATCGACAGGCTGATCTCATCCACCAACGGTTCAGCCTCGCTGACCTTGATCGC
>PCWU01000095.1:433-7877 GCA_002787455.1 Gallionellaceae bacterium CG11_big_fil_rev_8_21_14_0_20_60_62
ATGGAACATCGAGGTGATGGCTGTTTTGCCTTCGGCGAGCAGGGCGCGGGCGCGATCCAGTTCTTCATGCAGGGGGATTTTGGCCGTTGTTGATGCGCTGATCCGTGCCAGTTCGTTCTCGACATCCTCGGCGACTTCGTCCTCATAGCGGGCATGACTTCCAGCTTCGACATCACAACCCAGCCCGGTATCGATCCACACTTCGCTGATTGAGCTATTTTGCAAAGTGATCAAATCTTTTTCTGATTCCAGGAGAAAGGATTTTTTCCAGAAAGGGTGGTCCATCCAGCTACCGCACAGCTCTTGGATGTGCATGCCAATACGGACATCGCTTACGGGGATTTTCTTGTGCATGCGGATTAGAGTCAGGTTGTGTGGGAACTCGCTAAAGATTTTACCCCAAACCGGAATTGCCGCAGTGGATGATATCGCCTGTGCTCGTTGAGCGCCGATTGATCTACACGGCAAGTATGAGAACCCTGATGATGCAACTTGCCATGCACGTTTCCTTCTATCCAGCTTCCCCCGCAAGCGGGAGAAATGACAAACGAGAAGCGGGGTAAGCAGGCAATCCGCAAGGCGGATGCCCGCAAAGTCAATTTTTCACGCTAATGCGGGGCGTGCCCGTCATCGTCACTGCGCCACAATTCTTCCGCATCAAGCATGAGCCGGTAGCGCGATTCGTTTGCGTCCAGCCGCGCCATATCTTCTGCCAGCGCCGCTTCCAGCGCTTGGCGGCGCGCGAGCAGGGTGGCGTCCAGCGTGCTTTCCCCCAGCGCGTAAGCGCGTGCCATCAATGCGGCGTATTGCTTGAGCGCTTCGGCGGCATCTCGCGCTTGTTGCCAAATGCCGAAACTGCTGACGGCGCGGGTGTAGGCGTTGAAGATGTTGCTCTCCAGACCGGCATCCAATACCAGCCGGTGGTTGGACGCGATACCGGCATTCGCGGCGGCGGCTTCGGCTTTGGCGGAGCGCGCGCTGTAACCGAGCGGAATGGAGAAATATACCCCGCCGATTTTTTGCTGATTATTCAGTTCGGAACTGTAGCGCAGACCCAGCGTGGGGTCGGGCAGACGCTCCGCCCGCGCCCGCGCCGCCAATCTGTTTTGGTATTCGGTTTCGGCGGCAGCGAGCGCGAGTTCATGGTTGTGGTCGAGTATTTTGTCGCGCCAGTAGTCGATGGGCCGGGTGATGGGCTGCGGTTCGACTTGCGCCACGCTTTGCGGCAGTCGTATCGCGCCGAACTGGCGCTTCAATTCGTCCGCCGCCAGTTCGGCCCGCAGCCGCGCCTGCTGTAGCGCAACGGCTGACGTGGCGGCGGAGGCCTGTACCTGTTTCAATTCCATGGGCGGAGCTTCGCCGGCCTTGATCCGCTTTTCGGTGATTCGCGCCTGTTGCTGGAGTAGTTGCAATTGTTCCTGCCACTGCGCTGCCTGCACTTGCTCGCGCTGCCATGAGAACCAAAGCTGCAACAGCAGGCGCGCGGTTTCGTGGCGGGCGTCGCCCAGCGCGCTTTGTCCGCGCGCCACGGCGGCTTCGCCGATTTGGCTGTCTATCCTTGCTTTGCTGGGCAGGCGCAAGGGACGCTCGATGGAAACCTCCCAGTCGCGCGTATTGGTTTGCTCGCCGCTTTCCGCCACCTGATCCCTATAGAGCCCGCCTTGCAGGGTGAATTCGTATTCGCCGCTGTCGCGCAGACGCTGTTCACTCTGCCCGATTTGCAAACGGGCCCGGGCATTGCGCACATTGAGATGCTCGTCCAGCGCGCGATCCACTTGCGGGTGCGCCGGCAAATCCGCGTATGCATGGGCAAACACGGGAAGCAGGCAGAGGCTGCAGGCGAATAGCAGGCGGGGCAAACGGCTCATGCCAGTCTCCCGAATTCGAGCACCGGCACCAGCCAGTAGGCGATTTCATGGTTTGGTTCGTTGAGTTTGAGATGGGCGATCAGCAGCCGCGCATCGTCGAGATTCATCACACTGTCGATCTGCGCCCGCTGCGAGCGACCGCGCACCTGTTCCAGCATGCTGGGCAATTTTTCTTTCTGGCTGCCACCCTCGATGCGTTTGACCGAGAAGCCGCGCACCCAGGCCGGGTGCGATAACAATACGTCAACCAGACGCTCTTCGAGCGATTTGTGGCATACCAGGGTCAAACAACAGTTCATTTCTTTCATGCTTTTTCCTTGAATTTTTCCAGGCCAAAGCGGCGGTAGAGCAGCGGCAGCATGATCAGCGTCAGGGCGGTCGAGCTGATCAGCCCGCCGGTGACCACGATGGCCAGCGGTTTTTGGATTTCAGAGCCGGGGCCGCTGGCGAACAGTACCGGCAGCAGGCCGAAGGCGGTGATGCTGGCGGTCATCAGCACCGGGCGCAGACGGCGCTTGGCGCCTTCGTACACCACTTGCGCGAGTTCCAGCCCTTCATCGTGCAATTGGTTGAAATAGGACACCATGACCACCCCGTTGAGTACCGCGATGCCGAGCAGGGCGATGAAACCGACCGAGGCGGGAACCGACAGATATTCGCCGCTGATCCACAAGGCGAACACGCCGCCAATCAGCGCGAACGGGATATTGGTCAGCACCAGCGCCGCCTGCCGCACCGATCCGAAAGTGGCGAATAACAGCATGAAGATCATGCCCAGCGCAACCGGGATGACCACCGCGAGACGGGCTGCCGCGCGTTGCTGGTTTTCGAACTGGCCGCCCCAGGTCAGGCGATAACCGCTCGGCAGGTTGACCTGAGCCGCGACGGCGGCCTTGGCCTCGTCCACAAAGCCGACCAGGTCGCGTCCACGCACGTTGCTTTGAATCACCACCATGCGCTGGCCGTCCTGGCGGTCCACTTTGACCGGCCCGTCGGCGCGCTGCAGTCGCGCCACGGCGGACAGCGGCACGGATTGGCCGTTGGGCAACGGCAGGGTGAGGGCGGCGAACAGCGCGGGCGACTGGCGGATCTCGTTCTGGCCGCGCATGATCAGCGGGGTGCGGCGCCCGTCTTCGATCACGCTGCCGAGTTGTTGCCCTTCGATCTGACCGCGCAGGGCGTCGCCAATCTGATCCACATCAAGCCCCATGCGCCCGGCGGCGAGGCGATCAATGATGACACGGTAATACTGCACGCCGCTGTTTTGCATGGTGAACACATCTTCGCTGCCGCTGATCCCTTCGAGCGTTTTGACGATTAGCCCGGCGCGATCATTGAGAATGTCCAGGTCGGGGCCGAACAGTTTGAGCGCGACATCGCCGCGCGTGCCGGTCAGCATTTCGGACACACGCATGGCGATCGGCTGGGTGAAACCGAATTCGATCCCGGGGAAGTCTTCCATGACCTCGCGGATCCGGTCGATGATCGCGTTTTTGTCGCTGTCCCGCCATTCCTGCGGCGGTTTTAGCACAAGGAAGTTGTCGGTCTCGTTCAGCCCCATCGGGTCGAGTCCCAGTTCATCCGCGCCGGCCCGCGACACGATGCCTTTGACTTCAGGCACCCGGGCCATGATGGCGGCCTGGATGCGCTGGTCCATCTCGGCCGTTTGTTCGATGTTGATTGACGGCAGTTTGGTGACTTGCATGATGATGTCGCCTTCATCCATCTCTGGCATAAAGGTCTTGCCCAGCAGCATGTACACGCTGCCTGCCACCAGCAGCAGGGCCAGCGCGCCGGCAATGACCGCGCGCTCATGCTTCAGCGCGCGTTGCAGCAGCGGCAGATAGATGGCCATTGCCTTGCGCACCAGCCATGGTTCCCCGTGTCTCGCCTCTTTCAGCAGGAACGACGCCAGCATCGGCACGAAGGTGAGGGAGAGCAGCAGCGAGCCGAACAGCGCGAACACGATGGTCAATGCGACCGGGATGAACAGCTTGCCTTCCAGCCCCTGCAACGTCATCAGCGGCAGGAATACGATAATGATGATGGCGACCCCGGCCGCCACCGGGGTGATGACTTCCTTTACCGCGCGGTAGATCACATGCAGGTGGGGGATGTGTTCGTGCTTGTGCGCCAGATGGTTGATGATATTTTCGACCACCACCACGGCGGCATCGACCAGCATGCCGATGGCAATGGCGAGACCGCCCAGCGACATCAGGTTGGCCGACATGCCGAATTCGCGCATCAGAATAAAGGTGAACAGCACCGCCAGCGGCAGGGTGAGCGCCACCACCAGCGCGGCGCGCAGATTGCCGAGGAATAGCACCAGCAGGATGACCACCAGAATAATGGCCTCGCCCAGCGCCTTGGATACGGTGCCGACCGCGCGCTCGACCAGACTGCCGCGATCGTAGAACACGCGGGTGGTGACGCCGGCAGGCAGGGTGGGGGCAAGCTCGGCCAGTTTGGCGCGCACGCCGTCCACCACTTTTTGCGCGTTCGCGCCGCGCAGGCCCAGCACTAGTCCCTCGACCGCTTCCCCTTTGCCGTCCCGGGTTACGGCGCCATAGCGGGTCAGACTGCCGATGCGGACTTCGGCCACATCGCTCACGCGCACCGGATTGTTGCCGGTGTTGCGGATCACGATGTCGCGCACATCCTGCAGATCGCGAATGCTGCCTTCGGCGCGCACCAGCAGCGATTCATCACCGTCGCCGATCCGGCCGGCGCCTGCGTTGCGGTTGTTGGCTTCCACCGCGCGCTGCAGCTCGCCGAATGAAATGCCGCGCGCGGCCAGCGCATGGTGGTCGGGCACAATCTCAAAACTGCGCACAAAACCGCCGAGCGAGTTGACATCGGCCACCCCGGGCAGCGTGCGCAGGGCGGGGCGGATAGTCCAATCAAGCAGTGTACGGCGCTGCTCCAGCGAAAACGTATCGCCTTCCACGGTGAACATAAACATTTCGCCCAGCGGGGTGGTGATCGGCGCGAGGCCGCCACTGGCCGATGACGGCAGATCACGCAGCGCATTGTTCAGGCGCTCCGCGACTTGCTGGCGCGCCCAATAAATATCGATACCGTCATCGAAATCGATGGTGATGTCGGCAATGGCGTATTTGGAGATGGAACGCAGCACATGCTGGTTCGGAATGCCCAGCATTTCCACTTCGATCGGGGCGACGATGCGCGCCTCGACTTCCTCCGGCGTCATCCCCGGGGCCTTCATGATGATCTTCACCTGGGTGGTGGAAACATCGGGAAATGCGTCGATGGGTAATTCACGGAAGGCGGAAATTCCGGCGCCGATCAGCAGAACGGTCAGGGTAGCCGCCAGCAGGCGCTGGGTTAGCGCAAACTCAACCAGTTTTTCTAGCATCACTGGTTCCCGCCGGCCGCCAAGGCGGATTTCAGTGCCGCAATTCCCGCCACCGCGATTTGTTCGCTCCCTTTAAAAGTTCCGCGCACGACAGAGGATTGCATGCCTTCAATCGTGACCCTGACAGGGTTCGTCCGAAATCCCTCGGGGGTGCGGACAAAGACCATCGCTTGATTGGCGACACGGACAATCGCGCTATTCGGTATCCACCATTCCTCGTTGCTGTATGGCCGGGTGACGATGCGCGCTTCAACCAGCTGTCCCGGACGCAAGTTGTCCGCGCCATTGTTGATCAAGGCGCGCACCGGCACCGACTGGTTGCCGATATTCAGGTTGCGCCCGATTGCGCTCACCACGCCTTCCGCCCCGAATGATGGAATCTTAACTTGCATTCCGACTTTCAGGTAATTGACGGCAGCGAGAGGGGCTTGAATTTCCAGCGCCAGCGGGTTTAGCTGCGCCACTTTAAACAACGGACTGGAGGCTTCCAGACGCTGGCCGGAGCTCGCCAGTCTCTCGAGGATCACGCCGTTGATGGGTGAAGTGATTTCCAGCCGGTTGCTCAGGATCTGCGACTTTTTTAGGGCGTCTATAGCCGGCTCGGACATTCCGAAAAGGCTAAGGGCTTGTCTGCGTTCGGTCAACAGGGAGTTGGCTTCATCGGCTTTGCTGCGGCTGGCGCGCAAACGGCTTTCCGCGATGATGCCCTCTTGCCATAACTGTTCATCGCGCGCGAGATTGCCGGAAGCCAGCAGAGCTTGGTTGACGGCCTGCAAATAGACGCGTTGCGCTTCGGTCAAAGCCGGACTTTGCAACACGGCAAGCAATTGCCCTTTTTTTACGTTATCGCCGAGACCGGCAAGGGTCCGTTCCACCATGGCGGACAAGGGGGTGCTAACGGTATAGAGCTGATTGCCGGGAATCACCACGCTGGCCGGGATGTCCGCCAACTCGCCTTCCCGGTTCGACGGGAGGGCGGCGGTGGCGATGCCCAGTGTGTCGATTTGCAGCGGACTCAGAATAATTTCCCGCGCTTGCGCGCCTATCATGGATTGAAAAATAAGGATTGCCGCGAAGATTATTCTTTTCATTTGAACGGGGTGACCAATGGCAAAGCGTTAATGGATGGGCGCGGGAAAGACGAAATCGGGCTGAAACTCCGGGGGCAATTTTATCCTTTGCCCGCCGTTGGCGCGAAGTTCGCCTTTTGCATTTGTTGATGTACCGGATTTTAGTGCACGATGTTTCACATATCCCGCCGCACAGACTGCAATCCAATCCCGAAGTTCCGCAATCACCAAGACTTTTGATACTGCAGCCTAGGGTTGGCGAGGCAACAGATGTCGCCCCCAGCCTGGAATAGGCTCAGCCAGCCTTGACAAATTTTCGCGCTCGCATAAAATGCGCGCCTCTTTCGGGTCGTTAGCTCAGCTGGTAGAGCAGTGGACTCTTAATCCATTGGTCGAGTGTTCGAATCACTCACGACCCACCAACAAGATGAAGGCCTGCAGCGATGCAGGCCTTTTTCGTTGGCGGCGGGGCGGCCAAACTGCCGCGTTGCAATATAACCGTTTGGCCGCCGGGCCTGGATAAATCCGTGCTTATCCGGTTGTCACACCCGGCCCACTGCCGGTAGCGGGTTGGCAATCAGAAAAATACAACATATTGCGTGGTGGGTGCGTTAACCAGATAAGCACGGATAAATCTTTGCGTTGCCCGTACAATGCCCGGTCAACCATGAAAACCATCGCTTTCCCGAATAGCCCTTACACCCTGCACCTGCCGTTCGATCCGGCGGGCGATCAGCCCACGGCCATCGCGCAACTGGTTGAGGGTATCAACGACGGCCTTGCCTATCAGACGCTGCTCGGCGTGACCGGCTCCGGCAAGACGTTCACCATCGCCAACGTCATCGCGCGCACCGGGCGCCCGGCGATCGTGATGGCACCGAACAAAACGCTGGCGGCGCAGTTGTATTCCGAGTTGCGCGACTTCTTTCCCGACAATGCGGTCGAGTATTTCGTCTCCTACTACGACTACTACCAGCCCGAGGCCTACGTGCCGTCGCGCGACGTGTATATCGAGAAAGACTCCAGCATCAACGAGCAGATCGAGCAGATGCGACTGTCCGCCACCAAGTCGATGCTGGAGCGGCAGGACTGCATCATCGTCGCCACGGTGTCGGCCATCTACGGTA
>PCWU01000095.1:7888-8303 GCA_002787455.1 Gallionellaceae bacterium CG11_big_fil_rev_8_21_14_0_20_60_62
GGTGGCGATGCAGTATGATCGCAACGATGTGGATTTCAGTCGCGGCAATTTCCGCGTGCGCGGCGATGTGATTGACATCTACCCGGCGGAAAGCAGCGAGAACGCGATGCGCGTGACGCTGTTCGACGACGAGGTGGAATCGCTGGCGCTGTTCGATCCGCTCACCGGACACATCCAGACGCGCGTGCCGCGCTACACCGTGTATCCCTCCAGCCATTACGTCACGCCGCGCGAGACGACTTTGCACGCCATTGAAACCATCAAGGTGGAGTTGGCCGAACGCATCGCCTTCTTCGTGAAAGAGAACAAGCTGGTGGAGGCGCAGCGCATCGAGCAGCGCACGCGGCACGATCTGGAGATGCTGACCGAGATCGGTTTCACCAAAGGCATCGAAAACTATTCGCGCCATTTGTCG
>PCWU01000095.1:8312-9049 GCA_002787455.1 Gallionellaceae bacterium CG11_big_fil_rev_8_21_14_0_20_60_62
TGATGATCATCGACGAAAGCCACGTCACCATTCCGCAAATCGGTGGCATGTACAAAGGCGACCGCGCACGCAAGGAGAACTTGGTCAACTACGGCTTCCGCCTGCCGTCCGCGCTGGATAACCGTCCGCTGCGTTTCGACGAGTTCGAAAAGATCATGCGCCAGACCATCTTTGTTTCCGCCACGCCGTCGGTGTATGAGGCCGAGCACACCGGGCAGGTGGTGGAGCAGGTGGTGCGCCCGACCGGCCTGATCGACCCGATGATCGAAGTGCGCCCGGCCACGCACCAGGTGGACGACCTGATGTCCGAAGTGACTTTGCGCACGAACGTGGGCGAGCGGGTGCTGGTTACCACGCTGACCAAGCGCATGGCGGAAGATCTCACCGAATACTTTTCCGAGCACGGCATCAAGGTGCGCTACCTGCACTCCGACATCGAAACCGTGGAGCGCGTGGAGATCATCCGCGACCTGCGCCTCGGCATGTTCGACGTGCTGGTCGGCATCAACCTGCTGCGCGAAGGGCTGGACATTCCGGAAGTGTCGCTGGTCGCCATTCTGGATGCGGACAAGGAAGGTTTCCTGCGTTCCGAACGTTCGCTGATCCAGACCATCGGCCGCGCCGCACGCCACCTGCATGGCACCGCGATTTTGTATGCCGACCGCATCACCGAATCAATGCGCAAAGCCATCGACGAGACCGACCGCCGCCGCGCCAAGCAGGTGGCCTACAACGAG
>PCWU01000095.1:9060-9584 GCA_002787455.1 Gallionellaceae bacterium CG11_big_fil_rev_8_21_14_0_20_60_62
CGCCGCAGTCCGTGGTTAAACGTATCAAAGATATTATCGACACCGAATATGATGTGGATGCCGAACGCAAATCGCTGAAGGCGGCGCAGAGCGAGGCGAAGTATCTGGCCATGAGCGAAAAGGAAGTCGCCAGGGAAATCACCCGTATCGAGAAAGAAATGCTGAAAGCCGCCAAGAATCTTGAATTTGAGAAAGCCGCGCAATTGCGCGATCAATTAAAGAGACTGCGAGAGAGCGTGTTCTTGTCGCCTCTATAGCCAGCGTTCGCTGCAATTTGCGATGGTGGCGGCCTGAGATAAAAATGGCGCTTGATCTCAAGCGCCATTTTTGCAGAATAACTGGCGTCCCCTACGAGATTCGAACTCGTGTTATCGCCGTGAAAGGGCGGTGTCCTAGGCCTCTAGACGAAGGGGACTGCGGTGTTGCTTTCTCTTTTTGGTGGAGGTAAGCGGGATCGAACCGCTGACCTCTTGCATGCCATGCAAGCGCTCTCCCAGCTGAGCTATACCCCCGGGATGCCCCGA
>PCWU01000095.1:9596-11235 GCA_002787455.1 Gallionellaceae bacterium CG11_big_fil_rev_8_21_14_0_20_60_62
CCGAAAAGAGCGCGCATTATAGTGATGCCCCCCAACCTTGTAAAGCAGGTCAGCCGGTTTTTTTTGCGAGGTTCTGTTCGATTCGCTGCAGCACCATTTCGCGCGGGAATAGCGCGGCCAAAGCATCCACCGACGGGGTTTGCTTTTGCCCGGTAAGCATGACGCGCAAGGGCATAGCGAGCTTGGGCATTCTCACCCCGTGGGCGGCGATGACTTCTTTGATCGCGGTGTTGATCGCGGTGGCTTCCCATTCGATTGTGGTGAATCGTTGCGCCAGATCGCGCAGGGCGGGGATTGCTTCTGCGGAAAGTTGCGCATCGAGCAGCGCGTCATCCGGATTTAAGTCAATGTAAAAAACTTCCGCCGCATCGGCCAGTTCGTTCAGAGTGGCAACCCGCTCTTTATATAAACCGACGATGGCGGCGAGGTCCGGTGTCGGGCCGACTTCGATGCCGCGCGCGGCTAGACGTGGACGCACTTTATCAGCCAGCAGCGAATTATCGGCCTGCTTGAGGTAATGGTTGTTCAGCCAGTTCAGTTTTTCGGTGTTGAACTGGGCGGCCGAAGGCGTGATGTGATCCAGGTCGAACCACTGGCAGAATTGCGCAACGGAAAAAACTTCCTCGTCGCCGTGTGACCAGCCCAGCCGCGCCAGGTAATTGATGACCGCTTCCGGCAGATATCCGTCCTCGTCATATTGCATCACGCTGACTGCACCATGCCGTTTCGACAGCTTGGTGCCGTCGTCGCCGAGGATCATCGACAGATGCGCATACTGCGGCACGGTCGCGCCTAGTGCCTTGAGAATGTTGATCTGGCGCGGGGTGTTGTTGACGTGGTCGTCACCGCGGATGACTTGGGTGATGCCCATGTCCCAATCATCCACCACCACACAGAAGTTGTAGGTCGGCGTGCCATCGGCGCGGGCGATGATGAGATCGTCCAGTTCGGTGTTGCTGAATTCGATCACGCCTTTGACCAGATCCTTCCAACCCACCACGCCTTCGGTTGGATTCCTAAAGCGCACCACGGGTTTGATATCGGCAGGAAGGGCCGGCAAGGTCTTGCCCGGTTCGGGCCGCCAGGTGCCGTCATAACGCGGTTTTTCACCGCGCGCGCGCTGCGCTTCGCGCATCGCATCCAGTTCGGCCGGTGAGGTGTAGCAATAATAGGCCTGCCCCTTGGATAGCATCTGTTGGGTGACTTCCTTATAGCGCGGCATACGCTGCATTTGGTAATAAGGGCCTTCATCGTAGTTGAGGCCGAGCCAGTTCATGCCGTCCAGAATGGCCTGTACCGCTGCCGGTGTGGAGCGCTCAACATCCGTGTCTTCGATGCGCAGGATGAATGTGCCGCCATGCTTGCGCGCGTAGGCCCAGGAGAAAAGCGCGGTGCGGGCACCGCCAATATGCAGATAACCGGTGGGGCTGGGGGCAAAACGGGTACGAACAGTCATGGTATTTCCAGGGGAGTGGCTTGAAAACTAAGGGCGCGCATTTTACGCCAGAAGGCTTGGCCGGATAAAACAAATTGACCCGTGATGCGGCCCTGTGATTAAATGCGCGCCCTCGATTGGGCGGTTAGCTCAGTGGTAGAGCACTGCCTTCACACGGCAGGGGTCACTGGTTCGAACCCAGTA
>PCWU01000115.1:0-4376 GCA_002787455.1 Gallionellaceae bacterium CG11_big_fil_rev_8_21_14_0_20_60_62
ATAAATAGCTGTTTCCATTAAGGCATTCCTTTGCTACAATGCGCGCCGTTTTTGATGGGCTTCGAGCCCGTTTTTTATTTGTGGGTGCGGATATGGATGTGGCGAAGCTGGTAGAGACGACACTGGCCGGCATGGGCTACGAACTGGTCGATCTGGAATTGTCCGGACGCGGCCTGATGCGCGTGTTCATGGATAAGCCGGAAGGCATCACGGTCGAGGATTGCGAGCGGGTCAGCCATCAATTGGTGCGCCTGTTCACGGTCGAGGGGGTGGAGTACGAGCGCCTTGAGGTGTCGTCGCCGGGGCTGGATCGGGTGCTCAAGAAAGAGGCGGATTTCGCGCGTTTCCGGGGGCAAAAGGCAAAATTCAAGTTGCGCCTGCCGCTGAACGGCAGCAAGCAACTCGTCGGCATCCTCGGTGAGGCGAAGGATGGGGCAGTACAGTTGGAGATGGAAGGCGGTTCGGTTGTGATCGAATTGTCAAATGTGGACAAGGCACGTCTGGTGCCGATTTTTTAAGAAGTTGTTTTAAAAATGCTGCGAAGGGTGTCTGCTGCGTTGCGCGGTGCTCGAAATCCTCATGTACTTTGTGTACATTCCGGTTTCTTTGCTCCGTGCGCCTTGCATCCATCCCTTCTCGCGATTTTTAAATTCAATTGCAAAATTGCCGGAGAGATACGATGAGTCGTGATGTTCTGTTGTTGGTGGATGCCTTGGCGCGCGAGAAAAACGTGGACAAGGAGATCGTGTTCGGCGCGCTGGAGTCGGCCCTGGCCTCCGCCACGAAGAAGCGTTTCACCGCCGAAGAGGCGGATGTGCGCGTAAGCATCGACCGCCAGACCGGCGAGTACGAGTCTTTCCGCCGCTGGCAGGTCATGGACGACGAAACCTTCGAGACGCCCGAACTGCACATCAAGCTGGAGGAGGCGCAAAAGCGCGACCCTGAAATCCAGTTGGAAGAATTCATCGAGGAGCCGCTCGAGAACATCGATTTTGGCCGCATCGGCGCGCAGGCGGCCAAGCAGGTCATTTTCCAGAAAATCCGCGATGCGGAGCGCGAGCAGATTCTGGCCGATTTCATGGAGCGCAACGAGCACTTGGTATCCGGTACGATCAAGCGCATCGAGCGCGGCAATGCCATCGTCGAGTTCGGCAAGATCGAGGCACTGCTGCCGCGCGACCAGATGATCCCGAAAGAGAATCTGCGCATCGGCGACCGGGTGCGCGCCTATCTGTTGCGCGTGGACCGCACGGTGCGCGGCCCGCAGATCATCCTGACCCGGATCAGCGCCGAGTTCCTGAAGAAGCTGTTCGAGCTGGAAGTGCCGGAAATCGAGGAAGGCATCCTGGAGATCGTCAGCGCTTCGCGCGACCCCGGTTCGCGTGCCAAGATCGCGGTGCGCAGCCACGACCAGCGCCTGGACCCGATCGGCACCTGTGTCGGCATGCGCGGTTCGCGCGTGCAGGCGGTGACCACCGAACTGGCGGGCGAGCGGGTGGATATCATCCTGTGGTCGGACGATCCGGCGACCTTTGTCATCAATGCACTGGCCCCGGCCGAAGTCACCAGCATCGTGGTGGACGAAGACAAGCACAGCATGGATGTGGTGGTGGAAGAAGACAACCTGGCGCAGGCGATCGGCCGCGGCGGACAGAACGTGCGCCTGGCCGGCGAGTTGACCGGATGGGAAATCAACCTGATGACGGTGGAGCAGTCGGCCGAGAAGAACGAGCAGGAATTTTCCAAGGTGCGCGATCTGTTCGTGGCCAAGCTGGATGTGGACGAGGAAGTGGCCGACATTCTGGTGCAGGAAGGCTTCAACACCATCGAGGAGGTGGCCTATGTGCCGCTGGAAGAGATGCTGGAGATCGAATCGTTCGACGAGGCGACAGTGGAAGAGCTGCGCAGCCGCGCGCGCAATTTGCTGCTGACCGCAGCCATCGCCAACGAAGAGCAGGTCGAGCACAACATCGAGGACTTGCTCAAGATCGAAGGGATGGATCCGGAAACCGCGCGCACCCTGGCAGGCAAGGGTGTTGGCACGCAAGAGGCGCTGGCCGATCTGGATACGGAAGAACTGGTAGAGCTCACCGGCATGGACGGTGAGCGTGCGAATCAGCTCATCATGACGGCGCGCGCGCCCTGGTTCGCCTAAGCAAAATCGTCCGCAGGACGGAAGGAAAAAAATGGGAAAAATAAATGTAGCGCAATTTGCCGGCGAGCTTGGACTGCCGGTCGAACTGTTGCTGGAGCAATTGCAGTCTGCCGGAGTCAGCAAGGAAAAAGATTCCGACCCGATCTCCGAACAGGACAAGGCCAAGCTGCTGGAGCACCTGCGCAGCGCGCACGGCGCGAGCAAGGGCAAGATCACGGTAACCCGGCGCGAGACAACGGCGATCAAAAAAGCCGACAGTAGCGGGCGTTCGCGCACGATTCAGGTCGAAGTGCGCAAGAAGCGCACGATTGCCGCGCCAAGCCGTGCCGTCGAGGAGAAAGTCGTTGCGGCGGCACCGGCAGAAAAAGCGGGCAGCGTGGCCACGTCGGCGGCGGTGCTGGACGAGCAGGAAATCAAGGCGCGCGAGGAAGAAGCGCGCATGGCGGCCGAGTTGGCCGCCCGCCAGGCGGCCGATCTGGAAGCCAAACAGGCGCGCGGCAAGCGCAAGGCCGCAGTCGAAGCGGTGGCGGAAGAAGTTAAACCTGAGCCGGTGGCTGAAGCAGCCAAACCGGTGGTGGCAGTGCCGGTTGAAGTGGCGGAAGGCACCTTGCACAAACCCACCCTCAAGCCCGGCGACAAAGTGGCGCGGCCTTCGCGCAAGGCGGCCAAAACTGCCGCCGTCAAGGAGAGTCCGTGGGACGAGGCGGGACACAAGAAACGTCCTCCGTCGCGCACGTTGGATGCGCGCGCCGGGGTCGGTTTGCGCAGCGGCGGTTCCCTGCGCGCCGGGCGGCATGACAAGCACGCAAAACATGAGACGGCGCAACACGCTTTCTCCCTGCCCACCGAGCCTATCGTGCAGGAAGTGACTGTTCCGGAAACCATCAGCGTGGCCGATTTGGCGCAAAAGATGTCGATCAAGGCGGCCGAAATCATCAAGACCCTGATGAAGATGGGTTCGATGGTGACCATCAACCAGGTGCTGGATCAGGAAACCGCGATGATTCTGGTGGAAGAGATGGGGCACAAGGCGGTGCAGGCCAAGCCGGATGATCCGGATGCCTTCCTGCTGGAGACGGCCGCGCACGAGGATGCCGTGCTGGAGTCGAGAGCGCCGGTGGTGACCGTGATGGGCCACGTCGATCACGGCAAGACCTCGCTCCTCGACTACATCCGCCGCACCCGGGTCGCCTCGGGCGAAGCGGGCGGGATCACCCAGCACATCGGCGCTTACCACGTCGATACCCCGCGCGGCATGGTGACCTTTCTCGACACGCCCGGCCACGAGGCGTTCACCGCCATGCGCGCGCGCGGCGCGCAGGCAACCGACATCGTGATTCTGGTGGTGGCGGCGGACGATGGTGTGATGCCGCAAACCAAAGAAGCGATCCACCATGCCCGCGCGGCAGGCGTGCCGATTGTGGTCGCGGTGACCAAGATCGACAAGCCCGATGCAAATTCCGAAAAAGTGCGCCAGGAACTGGTGGCGGAAGGCGTTGTGCCCGAAGATTGGGGCGGCGACTGCATGTTTGTGGAAGTGTCGGCCAAAACCGGACAGGGCATAGATACCCTTCTGGAAGGCATCCTGTTGCAGGCGGAGGTGCTGGAGCTGAAAGCGGCGAAAAATGCCGCCGCCAAGGGCGTGGTGGTCGAGGCGCGGCTGGACAAGGGCAAGGGCGCGGTGGCGACCTTGCTGGTGCAGTCCGGCACCCTGAAGCGCGGCGATGCGGTGCTGGTCGGTTCGGTTTCCGGGCGTGTGCGCGCCATGCTGGATGAGAACGGCAAGCCGGTCACCGAGGCCGGTCCGTCGATTCCGGTCGAGGTGCAGGGCTTGTCCGAAGTGCCGGTGGCGGGCGCCGATTTCATCGTCCTCGCGGACGAAAAGAAAGCGCGCGAGATCGCCTTGTTCCGCCAGGGCAAATTCCGCGACGTCAAGCTGGCCAAGCAGCAGGCGGCCAAGCTGGAAAATATATTCGAGCAGATGGGCGAAGGCGAAGTGCGCACCCTGGCGCTAATCGTCAAGGCCGATGTGCAGGGCTCGATTGAGGCGATTGCCGGTTCCCTGCAGAAGCTGTCCACCGACGAGGTGAGGGTCAGCCTGGTTCACAGCGGCGTGGGCGGCATCACCGAATCGGACGTTAATCTCGCGCTGGCTTCCAAGGCGATCATCATCGGCTTCAACTCGCGCGCGGACGTGGCGGCGCGCCGTCTGGCCGAAGCG
>PCWU01000115.1:4384-11844 GCA_002787455.1 Gallionellaceae bacterium CG11_big_fil_rev_8_21_14_0_20_60_62
CGATGGTGGACGAGATCAGGGCAGCCCTGTCCGGCATGCTGGCGCCGGAGAAGAGGGAAAGCATCATCGGTATGGTCGAGGTGCGCCAGGTTTACCACATCTCCAAAGTGGGCACGGTGGCGGGTTGCTATGTCACCGAGGGCATGGTCAAGCGCGGTTCCAGCGTGCGTGTGTTGCGCAACAACGTGGTGATCCATACCGGCGATCTGGATTCGCTCAAGCGCTTCAAGGACGACGCGAAGGAAGTGAAGTCCAACTTCGAGTGTGGCCTGTCGCTGCGCGGTTTCAATGACCTCGAGGTGGGGGACATGCTCGAAGTATTCGAGATCGTCGAAGTGGCGCGGGCGCTGTAATGGCGAAAGACTTCGCGCGCACAGACCGTATCTCGGAACAGATCCTGCGCGAGTTGGCGCAGTTCATCCGGCTGGAAGTGAAAGACCCGCGCGTGCGCAAAGTCACCCTGACCGGCGTTGATGTGACCCGCGATCACGCCCATGCCAGTGTGTTCTACACCTCGCTGGACGGTGACAGCGAATTGCTGCAACAGGGGCTGGAGCGTGCCGCCGGCTTCCTGCGCAGCCAGTTGGCGCACGCCATGAAACTGCGCATCACGCCGCAATTGCATTTCGTCTATGACGCCTCCATCGAGCGCGGCGCGCACCTGTCGCAACTCATCGATCAAGCAGTCGCCAGTGACCAAAAAGGTTGAGCATCCCAAACAGCCGAAGCGACAGTTGGACGGTGTGTTGTTGTTCGATAAGCCGCTGGAACTGAGTTCCAACATCGCGCTGCAGAAAGTACGCCGTCTTTACCGGGCTGAAAAAGCCGGGCACACCGGCACCCTCGACCCGCTCGCCACCGGATTGCTGCCGGTCTGTTTCGGCGAGGCGACCAAATTTACCCATGCCTTGTTGGATGCGGACAAGCGTTATCGCGCCACCGTTCGCCTCGGCCAGCGCACCAGCACCGGCGATGCCGAAGGCGAAATCCTCGAACAGCGCGCGGTGGCGGTCGGTGCGGAACAGTTGTCGCGGGTGCTGGCCGCCTTCACCGGTGAAATCATGCAATTGCCGCCGATGCACAGCGCGCTCAAGTACCAGGGCAAACCGCTGTACGAATATATTCGCCAGGGCGTGGTGATCGAGCGCGAGCCGCGCAAGGTGATGATCCGCGAACTGCGCATGGAACATCGGGCGGGTGACGAGCTGGTGCTCGATGTGCTGTGCAGCAAGGGCACTTATGTGCGCACGCTGGCGGAGGATATCGGCGAAGCGCTGGATTGCGGCGCGCATCTGACCGGATTGCGCCGCAGCGGTATTGGCAACTTCAGCCTGGAACAGGCTTATACCCTGACGCAACTGGAGGCGATGGATGCCGCGCAACGCGACGCCTGTCTGTTGCCGCCGGACAGCCTGGTGCTAAATCTGCCCGCGCTGGCACTGGATGCGCACCAGGCGGAACGGCTGGCACGGGGGCAACGGCTGGCATGGCAAGACGGGCAGCCGGACGGCCCGCGCCGCCTGTATGCGGCCTCCGGGTTTATCGGGCTGGGCCTGCTGGCCGTTGGCAGGCTGTCCCCGCACCGCCTTCTGGCACGCGTGGCCAAGGCGGCGGCGCAACCGAATTCAGCTTGAGCGCCGACCCGATTCAAGTGTAGAATGCCGCACTTTTTTATTACTGCACCTTTTTAACTGGAGAGAGAAGTCAATGTCTATTACCGCCGCCCAAAAATCGCAGATCGTGGCCGACTACCAAAGAGCCCAAGGCGATACCGGCTCCCCCGAAGTGCAAGTGGCGCTGATGACCGCGCGCATCAACTACCTGACCGACCACTTCAAGGAGCACAACAAAGACCATCACTCCCGCCGCGGCCTGCTGCGTCTGGTCAGCCGCCGCCGCAAGTTGCTGGATTATCTGAAGAGCAAGAACGAAGAAGGTTACAAGACGCTGATTCAGCGTCTCGAACTGCGCAAGTAAGACAACATCACCGGCGGGTCGCAATAGCGGCCCGCTTCGTTTTGGCGCGCCGATAACTTGCCTGCCGCTAACACTTTCAAGAGAGGTCTATTTTGAGCCATTACAAAAAAACACTGGATTACGGCAACCATCAACTGAAGCTGGAAACCGGCGAGATCGCCAAACAAGCCAGCGCTGCGGTGCTGGTTAGTCTGGGTGACACCGTGGTGCTGGTCACCGTGGTCGGACGCAAGAACGCCAAGCCGGATCAGGATTTTTTCCCGCTAACCGTGGACTATATCGAGAAGACTTACGCGGCCGGCAAGATTCCCGGCGGTTTCCTCAAGCGTGAAGGCCCGTTGCGCGAAAAGGAGATTCTGACTTGCCGTCTGATCGACCGCCCGTTGCGCCCGCTGTTCCCGGAAGGTTTTTACAATGAAGTGCAGATTGTGGCGACCGTGATGTCGTCCGACCCGCAGATCGATTCCGACATTCCGGCGATGATCGGCGCCTCCGCCGCGCTGGCGATTTCCGGCATTCCGTTCGACGGCCCGATCGGGGCGGCGCGCGTGGGCTATGCCAACGGCCAGTATTTGCTCAATCCGACCAAGGACGAATTGGCCACCTCGCAGATGGACCTGGTGGTGGCGGGCACGGCGCAGGCGGTGCTGATGGTCGAATCCGAGGCGCAGGAACTGTCGGAAGAAGTCATGCTGGGCGCGGTGGTGTTCGGCCACGAGCAGATGCAAAAAGTTATCGCTGCCATCAACGAAATGGCCGATGCGGTCGGCAACGACGACTGGGATTGGGCACCCGCGCCGAAGAATGAAGCGCTGATCGCGCGCATCAATGTGCTGGCGGAACAGGAATTGAATGCGGCCTACGCGGTGCGCGAAAAACAGGCGCGCACCCATCAGGTCGAGACAATTCGCGCCAAAGTGTTCGAGGCGCTGGCGACACCGGAATTCGAAAATGTTTCCAAAAACGAGATCGGCGAACTGTTCAGCGCACTGGAAGCGAAGATTGTGCGCGGCCAGATTCTGAGCGGCGAACCGCGCATCGACGGCCGCGACACGCGCACCGTGCGCCCGATCACCATCCGCACCGGCGTGTTGCCGCGCACCCATGGTTCGGTGCTGTTCACCCGTGGCGAAACGCAGGCGCTGGTGGTTGCCACCCTGGGTTCGATGCGCGACGCGCAAAAAATCGACGCCCTGCAAGGCGAATACAACGACCGCTTCATGCTGCACTACAACTTCCCGCCTTACGCCACCGGCGAAACCGGCCGTGTCGGCACGCCGAAACGGCGCGAGATCGGCCACGGCCGTCTGGCCAAGCGCGCGCTGGTTGCGGTGTTGCCGAGCGAGGAGGAGTGCGGCTACGCAATGCGTGTGGTCTCGGAAATCACTGAATCCAACGGTTCCAGCTCGATGGCCTCGGTGTGCGGAGGTTGCCTGTCGCTGATGGATGCGGGCGTTTCGTTGAAAAATCACGTGGCCGGTATCGCCATGGGGCTGATCAAGGATGGCGGACGTTTTGCCGTGCTGACCGACATCCTCGGCGACGAAGATCACCTCGGCGATATGGACTTCAAGGTGGCCGGTTCCGACAGCGGCATCACCGCATTGCAGATGGACATCAAGATCAACGGTATCACCAAAGAGATTATGCAGGTGGCATTGAGCCAGGCCAGGGAAGGTCGCATGCACATCCTCGGGCTGATGAAGCAGGTGATGCCGTCGGTGCGTCCGGATGTCTCCGAATTCGCGCCGCGCATGATCAAGATGAAGATCAATCCGGACAAGATCCGCGATGTGATCGGCAAGGGTGGCGCGGTGATCCGCACGCTGACCGAGGAAACCGGCACCACCATTGACATCGATGACGAAGGCAATATCACCATTGCCTGTGTCAGCGGCGAGGCGGGTGAGTTGGCCAGAAAGCGCATCAGCGACATTGTTGCCGAAGTCGAAGTGGGAAAGATCTACGAGGGCCCGGTGGTCAAACTGCTGGACTTTGGCGCTCTGATCAACATTCTGCCGGGCAAGGACGGTTTGCTGCATATCTCGCAAATTTCGCACGAGCGCATCGCCAGCGTGTCCGATCACCTGAAAGAAGGCCAGGTGGTTAAGGTCAAGGTGCTGGAAGTGGACGACAAGGGACGCATGCGTTTGAGCATGAAGGCCTTGCAGCCGCGTCCGGAAACCGAGGCGCCCGCCGCGGAATGATGCGGTAGAAAATGTTTATGAAGCCCCGCCCTGCGCGGGGCTTTTTATTCCAGATGAAAAAATTTTCCACAAATTGCCGTGACTGCCCGCGTCTCGCTGCGTTCCTGAATGAGGTAAGGCTGGCGCAGCCGACCTATCTTGCCAAGCCCGTTCCATCGTTCGGCACTGCGGGTTCACCGCTGCTGATTGTCGGCCTGGCGCCGGGTATGCATGGCGCAAACCGCACCGGCAGGCCGTTCAGCGGCGACTACGCGGGGGACCTGTTGTATTCCACATTGCACAAGTTCGGTCTTGCTACTGCATCCGAGCCGCTGGATGCGAACAGGAATGCCAATCCCGCGCTTGAACTCAAAGGCTGCCGCATCACCAACGCGGTACGCTGCCTGCCGCCGCAGAACAAACCGCTGCCGGACGAGATCAGGCAGTGCAACGCTTATCTGGCGCGCGAATTGGCTGCCTTGCCACAGAAGGCAACGGTGCTGGCATTGGGCACCATCGCGCATGAGGCGGTGCTGCGCGCAAGTGGATTGAAGGTGAAGGATTTTAGGTTCGGCCATGCCGCACAACATGAGTTGCCGAACGGCCTGCAGCTGTATGACAGCTATCATTGCAGCCGCTACAATACCCAGACCAAACGTTTGACCGAGGTAATGTTCCATCGGGTCTTCGAGTCCATCCTTGAAAATAAAAAATTAATTAGCCACGGATGAACACCGATCAACACGGATGATTTTGGGTTGGCGTTTATCTGTGGATATGCGTGTTCATCCGTGGCTGGGTTGAGTATTTAATGACTGCAGTCACCTTCGATCCCAAGCAATATGTCGCATCGCTACCCTTGCAGCCTGGCGTGTACCGCATGCTGGACGAGGCGGGGCAGGTGTTGTACGTGGGCAAGGCGAACCAGCTAAAGAAACGCGTCGGCTCCTATTTCCGCGACAGCAATCTGTCGCCGCGCATCCGCCTGATGGTGTCGCACATCGCGCGCATCGAGGTGACCGTGACGCGCTCGGAAGCGGAAGCGCTGCTGCTGGAAAACAATCTCATCAAGACGCTCAAGCCGCGCTACAACATCCTGTTCCGCGACGACAAATCCTATCCCTACATCGTGCTGACCGGCGACACGTCGCCGCGCCTGACCTACTATCGCGGCACGACCGACAAGCGTCACCAGTATTTCGGTCCTTACCCCAACGCGCAGGCGGCGAAAGAAACCATCCATTTGCTGCAAAAGGTGTTCCGGCTGCGCACCTGCGAAGACGGCGTGTTCGGCAATCGCACCCGGCCTTGTCTGCTGCACCAGATCCATCGCTGCAGCGCGCCGTGCGTAAACATCATCAATGCGGAAGATTATGCGACCGACGTGCGCAATGCAGGATTGTTGCTGCACGGCAAGTTCGACGAAGTGGAAAAGCGCTTGCGCGCGGCGATGGAGCAGGCGGCGGCGCAGATGGAATACGAACACGCCGCCGCCCTGCGCGACCAGTTGCAGGCCTTGCACACCGTGCAGCAGCAACAGTTCGTGGAAAGCGGGCGTGCGACCGATGCCGACATCGTCGCGGTGGTTGAAGAGAAGGGTGCGTTGTGCCTGAATCTGGCGGTGGTGCGCGGCGGGCGCCATCTCGGCGACAAACCCTTCCTGCCGTCCAATGTGCAGGGACAGGACAGTGCCGAAGTGCTGCAAACTTTTCTCGCGCAGCATTACCTGGAACACCGCGCGCCGCCACTGATCGTGACCAATCTGGCGGTTGACGATGCCGCTCTGGCCGAGTTGTTGAGCGAGCTGGCCGGACACAAGGTGCAGATTCGCCACAGCGTCAGCGGCGAACGGCGGCAATGGCTGGAGATGGCGCAGGCTAATGCACTGCTGGTCTTGCGCCGTCAGGCCGGCTTGCGGGCGGGACAGGTATTGCGCCGCGATGCCTTGCGCGCCGCTCTGGACTTGCCCGATCTGCAGCGGATCGAATGTTTCGACATCAGCCACACCATGGGCGAGGCGACGGTGGCTTCCTGTGTGGTGTATGACGAGCTGGAAATTCGGCCGCAGGAGTATCGCCGCTACAACATTGAAGGCATCACGCCCGGCGACGACTACGCCGCGATGCGCCAGGCGTTGCTGCGGCGTTACCGGAAATTGCAGGCAGGCGAAGGCAAGCGCCCCGACCTGATCCTGATCGACGGCGGCGCCGGGCAATTGGGCATTGCGGTGGAGGTGATGACCGAATTGTGCCTGACCGACATTGCCCTGGTCGGGGTGGCGAAAGGGGTGGAGCGCAAACCGGGAATGGAGCAATTGTTACGACCCGGCGCGGAAAAGCCTTTACAATTGCCGCCCGACAACCCGGCTTTGCATCTGATCCAGCAAGTGCGCGACGAGGCGCACCGCTTTGCCATCAGCGGACACCGGGCGCGGCGCGGCAAGGCGCGCACCGCCTCATCGCTGGAAGAGATCGAAGGCATAGGCGAAAAACGCCGGCGCAATCTGCTAACCCACTTTGGCGGCCTGAAAGGTGTGCAGCAGGCGAACATCGGGGAACTGGGGCGAGTGGAGGGCATTAGCCCGGAGCTGGCCAAAAAAATACACAACCATCTGCACTGACATGCCGACCAACATTCCCAATCTGCTGACCTGGTTCCGCATCCTCCTGATCCCGGTGTTCATCGCCGTGTTCTACGTGTCGGACGAAACCCTGAGTTTGCACCACAAGCATCTGCTCGGCACGTTCGTATTCTGGCTGGCTGCGATCACCGACTGGCTGGACGGTTATCTGGCGCGCGTGCTGAACCAGAGTTCGGCCTTTGGCGCGTTTCTCGACCCGGTCGCGGACAAACTGATGGTGGTTGCCGCGCTGGTCATCCTGGTCAAACTGGGCCATGTGGATTCGATCATCGCCTTCATCATCATCGGGCGCGAGCTGACCATTTCCGCCCTGCGCGAATGGATGGCGCAACTGGGCAAAAGCAAAAGCGTTGCCGTCTCCATGCTGGGTAAGCTGAAGACCGTGTTCCAGATGCTGGCGATCCTGTTTCTGCTGTATCAGGAATCCCTGTTCGGCATTCCGACCCGCATGGTGGGTACCGTCCTGATCTATCTTGCCGCCATCCTTACCCTGTGGTCGATGGTGTATTACCTGATGCTGGCGATGCCGCAGCTCACCGGAAAATCGCGCGATCAAAATTGATTTTTCGGGCTTGCTCTGTATAATGCCGCGCTCTCGGGGTGTAGCGTAGCCTGGTAGCGCGCCTGGTTTGGGACCAGGATGTCGGGAGTTCGAA
>PCWU01000024.1:0-1953 GCA_002787455.1 Gallionellaceae bacterium CG11_big_fil_rev_8_21_14_0_20_60_62
TGCGCTACCACGTGGAAGACCGCGTGCTGGTGTGCGGCAACAAGACCATCGTGTTCCGCTAAACAACGAGCAAAGGGAGGCGCCATGAATAAACAGGACCGTGCACTGACCGAACAGAATCTGTTGTTCCGTGGTGTGGATTTTTCCAGTATCGAATACATGCTGGAACACAGTAGCGTGCGCAAACTGAAAACCGGCGAGAAACTGCTGCAGCCCGAGCTGACGAACGAATTCCTGTATCTCATCCTTGAAGGCGAACTGTGCGTGCATCTGGCCGCACACCGGACGGTGGAGCATGCCTCGCTGGTCGCTGGCGAATGCACCGGCGAGATCTCGCTGGTGGATGGAAAAAAGCCGTCGGCACTGGTGGTTGCGGCGAAACCGACACGCGTGCTGGCAGTGCCGCACGACACGGTCTGGTCGCTGGTCGATCAGTCGCACGACGTGGCGCGCAACCTGCTATCCATCATCGCCGGGCGCATGCGCAACGACAATTCCGCGCTGATCTCCTCGCACAACCAGCGCGCGCAATACGAACACCAGGCCACGGTCGATGCGCTGACCGGCGTGCATAACCGCCGCTGGATGAACGATGCCTTTCCCAGAGTGCTGCACCGTTGCACTCTTAACGGCGAACACAGCGCGGTGATGGTGATCGATATCGACCATTTCAAACGGGTGAACGACAGCTACGGCCATCTGGTCGGTGATGTCGCCCTGAAATCGCTGGCGAACATCATGCAGCTCAACCTGCGTCCGCACGATCTGCTGGTGCGCTACGGCGGAGAAGAATTTGCCATCCTGTTGCCGGACACCCTTCTTGATGAAGCAATGTCCATCGCCGAACGTTTGCGCGTGATGGTCGCCGCCAACGAGATGGATAGCAACGGCTTGACGTTCAAGATCACCCTCTCCATCGGTATCGCACCGATAGCCGGCAAAGGTAGTCTGGAAGAATTCCTCGGTGCGGCGGATCGCGCGCTGTACCGTGCCAAGGAAAACGGGCGCAACCGCGTCGAGGTGGCCGTCTGAGGTATTGCCGGGCAAGATACAAACGGAAAGAAACTAATTCCGTCGGTGCGCACTCTATGTCACCGTCGAAATTCATTTCTGCTCAGCACACTTGAACTACCGCATGTCGCTGACTTCTACCACTTCGCGTATCGGTCCCTACTCCATCGTGCGCGAGCTCGGTGAGGGGGCGACTTCCAACGTCTATCTGGCGGTTCGCGACAATTCGTTTGCGTCGGTCGCGCTCAAGCAATTGCGCAAGGGCCGCCAGACCGATTTGCACAAAGCCATGTTCGCCGCCGAAGTTGAATTTGGCCGCAAGATGGAGCACAAGAATATCGTGCGCGTGCTGGATGCGGACCTCACCGAAAAGAGCGGCCCCTATCTGGTGATGGAATACGTGAACGGAGTTCCCCTCGACAAGCATGACCATCCGGACACGCTGCTGCCGCTGGAGAAAATTTTGTCGGTGATTGGACAGATGGCGGACGCACTGCATTATGCGGCGGCGCTTGGGATCGTCCACCGCGATGTAAAGCCGGGCAACATTATTCTCAAACCGAACGGCATCGCCAAACTGGCCGATTTTGGCTGCGCCATCCCGCACAGCCAGATGGTGGCAGTTGTGGCGGGCAGCCTCGCCTACATGTCGCCGGAGCAACTCGAAGGCGAGGCGCTGGATGCGCGTTCGGATATCTACTCGCTGGGGGCAGTGCTGTATCGCCTGCTGACCGGACACAACAGCTTCGAGGCGGACAATCTGTTCGATGCGCGTATTGCCATTTTGAATTTCCCCATCGTTCCACTCGACACTTACCGCAAGGCGCTGCCGAAGATGCTGACCGATGTAGTCGAACGTGCCATGCAGAAGAACCCGGCAGACCGTTACGCCAACTGGGACGAATTCATCCACGATCTCGGCGCGGCCGCACAATTGATCCG
>PCWU01000024.1:1964-9162 GCA_002787455.1 Gallionellaceae bacterium CG11_big_fil_rev_8_21_14_0_20_60_62
GCCAGACCGATTACGACATGGACTTGTATCGCGGCTTCAGTATCAACACGCAGACCGTGCTGTCGAACTACATGTCAGCGTCGCGCCAATTCTCCCGCAGCAGTTTCTCGCGCAGCACTGTGCCCGATTCATTCGGTTCTTAAAAATTGGATTTGCGCTTTACTGCATCCGGCCATTCCCCGAGTCTGTTCGCGTTCTATTTTTCACCGTGTCCACAGCGTTGCTCCTCTATTGAGGTAATGCCAGCGCTTCGAAACCGGAAATGACATCAAATAATTCCTCGTCAATACTGCTCTGCCGCAGGCGGTGGAAGTTCCGATTCAAGTCCTCTAGCAGTTCATCGATATTTTTTTCGGCACGCTGCATCGCGGCCAGGCGGCTGGCGTTTTCGCTGGCGAGCGATTCCGCACAGGCTCTAAAAAGGGAAACAAAAAGATATTCCCGAACCAGTGCGCGTAGCGTTTGTGCCCCTTCACCCCGTACTTCAGGCAGATTGCCCGTCGGCCAATGCATTGTGGCCAAATTTCGTCGCCACACATCATCCAGCGGCAGCAGGCGCTGATTCACCGGCATATAGATCGCCCCGGCTTTGGGTTGGTTATGAAAAAGATGAACCTGCGTGATCTCGCCCTTTTCACGGCGTTTTTCCATTTCAATCAAAATCTCCCCGACCAGCGGCGTAATCGCGCTTATCGAATTCGGCAAGATGAAGCCGCCCACCAGGTCCAGTCCGGTCTCGGTGAGGCGCGCCTGGATGCGTTCACCGATGACCCATACTGTCTTTTTCCCCGGCAGACTTGCCAGCGTCTTGACGACAAACTCCACCATCACTTCATTGAATTGGCCGACCAGTCCCTGGTCTGAACCGAACACGATCGCGCCGACTGTCCCGGTTTTGTGTTGCGCTGATTGTGGCGTAGGCGCTGGTGGTTGATCCTGCCGCAAGCATGCGGCCAAGCCCAGTTGCACTGTCAGATCATAATCGCCGAGGGAGCGCACTGCATTTTCGTACTGCCCAATGTTTGATGCAGCCATGGCCTTCATCGTGCGCACCACGGATTCGAGGTCGCCGGCGCTGGCGATCTGGTGGCGCAGGCTGGCAGCCGTTTCGCTCATGATGCTGCCTTCATCCTGACTGAAAGCATTGGCTCGGGTTGAAAAGACACGAGTGCCTGGCGCGCAATCTCAATGATCGCTTCCCGGTCTTCATCACTCAATTTGTCTGCAGCATCGAAACGTGCTCGTACTTCGTCCGAAATTTCCGCAGCTGCCGTGCGCACCGCAAGTTCGGCATCGCCCATCCGATCCAGCGGCACGCTGTCAAAAAATCCGGCGGTCAAAGCCAACAGCACGGCAATTTGCCCGGCGACCGGTGCCGGGGAGAATTCAGGCTGTTTAAGGCAGGCACGGATGCGCCGTCCGTGTTCGATGATCTTGCGCGTGTTGTCATCCAGCCGGGCGCCAAACCGGGCAAAGGTTTCCAGTTCCTCGAACTGGGCGTAGGCAAGCTTGAGGTCTCCCGCTACCGCCCGGTAGGCCGCACGCTGTGCCTTGCCACCCACGCGCGAAACGGACTTGCCGACATCGACTGCGGGCAGCACACCCAATTCAAACAGGAAGGGCGACAGACAGATTTGTCCATCCGTGATGGAAATCAGGTTGGTCGGAATGTAGGCGGAAATATCCTGTGCTTCAGTCTCGATAATTGGAAGTGCGGTCAGCGACCCGCCGCCGAGCTCATCGCACAAGTGGGTGGCGCGCTCCAGCAGCCGCGAATGGATGTAAAAAATATCGCCGGGAAAAGCTTCCCGTCCCGGTGGACGGCGCAACAGCAACGACAGCTCGCGATAAGCGCGCGCATGGTGGGTAAGGTCGTCGTACACGATCAGCACGTCGCGGCCTTGCTCCATGAAGTATTCAGCGATGCTGGTTGCGGCATAGGGCGCGATGTAGGCCAGGCCGGGCGGATCGTTGCCTTCGGTTACCACCACCACGGTGTATTCCAGCGCGCCATTTTCGCGCAGGGCGGCGATCACCTTGGCCACGCCGGATGCGCGTTGACCGATCGCGCAATACACACACAACACATCTTTGTCGCGCTGATTGAGTATGGTGTCGATTGCTATCGCTGTCTTGCCGGTCTGCCGATCACCGAGAATCAACTCGCGCTGGCCGCGGCCGACCGGGATGAGTGCGTCAATGACTTTGATTCCGGTCTGCAGTGGCACGGTGACGGGCGCGCGATCCATGATGGCAGCCGAGGGACGTTCGATAGGCAGACGTTTATTGGCAGCCAGAGGGCCATTCCCGTCCAGCGGATGCCCCATGGGGTTGACGATGCGCCCAATCAATCCGGTGCCCACCGGCACATCCACCACATGCCCTCTGCGTTCGACTTCATCACCCGCCTGCAGCTGGGCATAGTCACCAAGCAACACGGCCCCGATCTCGTTTTCATCGACGTTGAAAGCGATGCCATAGATATCGCCGGGAAATTTGAGTATCTCTTCAAAACTGACGCCGGGCAGGCCAGACACCATAGCGATGCCCGTCGCGATACTGGTAATTGTGCCGACTTCCCGCAGCATTAGTTGCGGCGTATAGGCTGCACGCGCCTCGCTCACCCCGGCAAAGGCACTGTCGAAAACATTCTGCAAATTGTCAGCTGCCTCAATCATGGGGTATTGGCGGCTTCAGCTTGACTTTTAACTTTAACTATGACTTTCTCTTTTAATAATTCATTGATGCCTTTTTCCAGAGCCGCCAGGTAATCCGCAATGCTCCACGCCACCTTTTGTCCACCTGCGCTGAGCTCGATTCCGCCGATCAAATCCGGTGCGGTCTCAAAACGCACGTTGATACCTGCCGGAAACATTTCGTTGAGCGTCTTTTGGATCGCGGTGCGTTGCCCTTCAGCCAACTCAAACGCGCTGCGTATGAGTGCCGGTTCGGCGGCTGTCTGCAGGGCAGCCCCCAGGCTGGCTTTTGTCTGAACCTCGATCTCGCTTAAACGTTGCGTGAAAATCCTGACCATGTTTTCTTCCAGATTCGCGTCAGCCAGATCGGCCAGCGTTTTGCGCGCAATGGCGAAAACTTCTTGCTGGGTGCGGCGGCGGATGGCCTGGTTCAAACTATGGGCTTCGTTGCGCAGTGTCTCCTGGCGTTTTGCACTCAATTGGTCGGCGGCCTGTCGTGCCTCGTCGAGGAGACGCCGACGCTCGGCTTTCACTTCCTCCGTGGCCTTGTCCAGGAGCGCAGCGCGCTGCCGGTCAAGCTCCTCATTTTTATGCTGGAATTCTTCGCGCTCCTTTTTGGCTTCTTCTTTTTTTGCATCAGCATCCGCCAGTTCTTTGGCGATGCGCTGCTCACGCGCATCAATCGCGCCGAGAATGGGCTTGTACAGAAAACGCTTCAACAACCACACCAGAATGAGGAAGTTGACGACTTGCGCGATGACGGTGAACCAGTCGATCAGCATAGGGTTACCTCAAAAAAATTCAAAGCTCTGAAGGAACTACTAGTCATTTCACTAAGCCAGCAAGCCTGCAAGTGGCTGGTTATAAGCAAGGCAAGGCGCGAACAAAAAACTGCGGCGCGGCATATGCCCGATATGTAAGGAGCAATTTTTTTGCGCACAATGCCGTATTGCGACGAAGTTTGGATTCTTGGCGGTGACCATGGTTTACTTTCCGGCAGCCTGGGCGATGACCTGATTCCAGAACGGGTTGGCGAACAGTAAAATCATCGAGACCACAAAGCAGTAAATTGCCACGGACTCGATCATTGCCAAGCCGACGAACAAGGTGCGCGTGATGGTCGTCGAGGCATCAGGCTGTTGCGCCAGCGAAGTCAACGCGGCGGCGACTGCGCGCCCCTCGCCGAATGAAGGGCCGATACTGCCGATGGCAATCGTCAGACCGGCGGTGGCAATCGATACGACTGCGATAATCGTTACGCTGTCCATGTTATTTCCTCTCGTTGTTGAAGTTCACGCTTCATGTGTTGCACCGGATTCAAGCCTGGGTTTGGGCTTGCGCGTCCGGGTGGCGGCTGCAATATAAACCGTGGCCAAAATGCTGAAGATGTAAGCCTGCACCATGCCCGTCAACAGACCAAGCACGCTCATGGCGATCGGCAGTAGGTAAGGGGTGATGGTCAGCAAAATGGCGAGAATCATGGTGCCGCTCATCATGTTGCCGAACAAGCGCGCGGCCAGTGCCAGGGTGCGCGAGAATTCACTGATGATATTGAACGGCAACATGATGAAGGTCGGTTTCAGATAGCCCCTGAAGTAATCGCCCAGTCCGCTGGCCTCGATGCCGAACAGCGGCACGGCCACAAACACACAGATCGCCAGCGCCGCCGTGGTTGAGAGCGAACCGGTTGGCGGCTCATAGCCGGGAACGATGGTGAACAGGCTGGCGGTCGCCACAAACAGGAACAGGGTGCCGAGAAAACCGAGATATTTCCGCGGTTGATTCAGGCCAACTTCTTCGATTTGTTTCTCGATGCCGCTGACGATGATTTCCAGCAGATTTTGCCAGCGGGTACGTTTCAACTCCATGGAGAATTTGCGTGTAACGAGTTTGGAGCCGATCACCAGCAAGCACATCAATCCCCACGTATAAAGGATCGTGGCGTTGAGTTTGAACAAACCGTATTGCCAGAAAATAATCGCGTCGGGACTAAGGTGCATGATCCGCCTCCTGCGCCAATGGGCCGGGTGGTTCAGCTTCGCGGGTGAGCCGCGTCACGATCAAACGCGCAAGGACAAATCCGAGCAGGGCGGCTAACAATCTTTGCCAACTGTCGCCCATCACAAAATAGAATCCGAGCATGACAACACTGGTTCGCAGCAGCATGCTGCCGAAGAACCAGAGCGCCACCCGTTCAGACTTGACACCTCTGCGCACGGTCCACCACAGGCCGACGAAGAAAAAAGTGCCGAGCAAAATACCCGCTATCAAGGCAGAGGCAAGGCTCAATGGTTCAGCCATGATTATCCCCCTCACCGTGGATTTCCCGGTTTTCCTTGGCCACCCAATGCCACGCATTGAAACAGCCGAGGCAAAGGCCGATGACCAGCAGTGCGAGCGTCCACGAATGGCTGCCAGGATAATTTTTGTCGATCCAGATGCCAAGTGCGGCACCGAGCAGGGTAGGTACCGCTACCGACCAACCCACCAGCCCCATCATGCCCAATCCGGACCAGACGGTTTGCGTGGCATGACGTTGTGCCTTGAGCTTGAGCGCGGCCATTTCTCTGACCTGTTGGCCAAACCTGGATTCATCAGGCTCGACGTTGTTTTCCGGTTTTTCACTCATGCTGAAACTCCGCGAAACGACGGATGAATCCGCTCTCTAATTTTGCCAGCACCGAACGCACTTTTTTCTCCTGCTCGTCCAGATTCAGAAACTCCCGAGCTATGGCCTCGTGCAGTTGGTTCAAGTCCGTTCCGCCAATCGCATTACGCACCGAGACCTGAACCTCCATCCCGCTTTTGACCAACACGCCCTCATCGACGGCCATATAGTTCTCACTCTCCGCCTCGGTCTCGAACACCAAAATCCCCGGTACCAGTGCCGCCACGCAATCAAGCCGGTGCGGCAAGAGCCCGAACGACCCTTCGCTCGTCCACGCGACGATACGCGACACACCGGTTTTCTCGGCAAAGACCTTGAAGGGCAGCAGGATCTTAAGATTCATGCGTGCTGATTGCATGTTCTGCCTCGGTTTTGTATTTGGCTTCGTCAATCTTTCCGATCATGTACAGCGCACTCTCCGGCACATCCTTGAATTCGTCGCGCAAGATACGCTCGCAGCCCTCCAGTGCGTCCTTCAAGCTGACCAGTTTTCCTTTATAGCCGGTGAATTGTTCGGTGGTAAAAAACGGCTGGGTAAGAAAACGCTCGAGGCGGCGCGCGCGCCCGACCACGTTGCGATCCTGCGGTGAAAGTTGCTCCAGACCGAGCATGGCGATGATGTCCTTGAGTTCCGCATACTGTGCGAACGTGCGCCGGATTTCCCGGGCCAGGGCGTAATGCCGTTCACCGACAATCCCCGGCGTTGCCATCTTGGAACTGGATTGCAAGGGATCGATGGCCGGGAAGAGGCCCTCGCTCGCCCGTTTGCGCGAGAGCACGATGGACGCGGAAAGATGGGAAAACACGTGCACCGCCGCCGGGTCGGTAAAGTCATCCGCGGGCACATACACCGCCTGGATCGAAGTAATGGCACCCGTGTCGGTATTGGCGATGCGTTCTTCAAGTTGCGACAGCTCGGTGCCCATGGTGGGCTGATACCCGAGGCGCGACGGCATCTGCCCCATCAGTCCCGAGACTTCCATGCCGGCCTGAATGAAGCGGAAAATATTATCGATCAGCAGCAGCACGTCACGGTGTTCGTCATCGCGGAAATATTCCGCCATCGTCAGCGCGGCATGCCCCACGCGGAAGCGGCTGCCCGGCGGTTCGTTCATCTGGCCAAAGACCATCACCATGTTCGGCAGCACACCCGCCTCTTTCATGTCGCGGTAAAGCTCTTCACCTTCGCGACAGCGTTCGCCGATGCCGCAAAAAATACTGACGCCTTCCTGGTGCCCGATCATGTTGTGGATCATCTCGGTAAGCAACACCGTCTTGCCCACGCCGGCGCCGCCGAACAAACCCGCTTTGCCGCCGCGCTCGAGCGGAGACAGCACATCAATAATCTTGATACCGGTTTCAAATATCTCGGATTGGGTGGAGCGCCGCGCCAGGGCCGGCGGGGCGTTATGCACACTGCGCCATTCGATAGCGGTTGGTGCCGGCTGGCGGTCGATGACATTGCCAAATACGTCGAACATGCGCGAGAGAATTGCCTGGCCGACAGGTGCCTTTAACGGCCCGCCGGAATCCTCCACCCGCATGCCGCGCGCCAGACCCTGCGTGGGCGTCAGCGCAATCCCGCGCACCCGGTGCGCATCAAGTTGGGAAAGCACCTCGATCGCGATTTGATTGTCCGCTGCGGCATGCAGCAAGGAGTAAATCGGCGGCAAATGATCTTCAAAGCGCATCTCCACGACACTGCCGCGCACCGAGACAACCGTACCTGAGTTTGAAAAGTTGGATCTGCTGTTCATGTTCTTTATCGGGTGTCCGCAATAGCTCATCACTATTGGCTGACAGCATACACCCAGCCCGAATCTTCCATAAGTTG